>PMNJ01000190.1:0-25090 GCA_003162595.1 Bacteroidales bacterium
GGTAGCCAGGTTGAGAACATCCCCACTGCCATACCTTCAATAATTACAGTTGCCGGTCCTGTTTGTGATTGTTTTGCAATACCCTGTGTAGGTTTATAGCCATCAGAAGTATAATATTCTGTAGCCTGCCCGATAATTACACCTGCAAGAAGACCTGATACTGCAGCACCAAAAACACCCCAGGTAATCCAGTGAGCATAAGCCATTACAGCCAACACTACCAGGATTAGAGATGAACTTCCTCCCGTACCCAGTAAAAGAGCCCTGAGAAGAATCTTAGGAGAAGCCGACTCTTTTGTTCTGACCATATAAATGCCTGCAATTGATAATAATATCCCGATAGCTGAAACCAGCATCGGAGCTATGATAGCTTTTATCTGATAATTACCCTGACCTACTAATGCCGGAAGGGCAGCACCCAGTGCAGCAGTCGAAAGGATTGAACCTGCATATGATTCATAAAGATCAGCACCCATTCCGGCCACATCACCTACATTGTCCCCAACATTATCTGCAATGGTAGCAGGGTTACGTGGATCATCTTCAGGAATTCCTGCTTCCACCTTTCCGACAAGGTCAGCACCCACATCAGCTGCTTTTGTAAAGATACCGCCTCCGACACGTGCAAAGAGAGCCTGTGTCGAAGCACCCATACCAAAAGTGATCATCGTTGCTGTAATCTCAACAAATTTCTGGTGTTCATCTATCCCCTTTGTAACAAAGTCAAGACCCAAAAAATTCAAGCCATTTGCCATATGTTCCGGAGTGAACACAACTTTAGTGAGGAAAATGAACCAAGCCGCAATGTCGAGCAGAGCGAATCCAACAACAACAAGACCCATAACTGCTCCGCTGCGCAGAGCTACCTGTAATCCCTTGTTGAGTGATTTTGAAGCTGCCCAGGCTGTCCTGTTGGAAGCAAATGTTGCAGTTTTCATTCCAAGATAACCGCAAAGACCTGAAAAGAAACCTCCTGTCAGGAAAGCTACCGGTACAAATGGGTTTTGAACGCCAATATATGCCAGGATAGTTAATAGTGCAACAAGAATTATAAATATCTTGCCGACTACTGTGTACTGGCTTTTAAGGTAAGCCATTGCACCTTCTCTTACGTATTCAGCAATCTCTTGCATCTTAACTGTTCCTTCTTCCTGAACCTTCATGCCTTTGTAAAAGATCCAGGCGAACAATAGTGCCATGAGTGCTGAAATCGGCACAATCCAGAATAAACTACTAACCATAATTAAAGTTTTAAATGTTCAACAATTATCGATACAATTAATATCTCTTTAATAATTTCTGTAATTCTGAAAGAACCAAATTTTAAAAGAACATCACCAATCCCGGTTGAGAGGTTGATATTAATAAAAATAATTTGATTTTCAAGGTTTTTCAAGTAATTTAAAACCCTTGACTGATTCCAAATGTTTTAGTATTAAATTTGAACGATTAACAAATAAATCAGAAAATGAAACCTTGCTCCCATCCATGGCATTGTGTGGAAACAGGAAAAAACGCTCCTGTATTTGTGAAAAGCATAATTGAAATTCCAAAAGGATCCAAAGGTAAGTATGAGCTGGATAAAGAGACTGGTCTGCTACGGCTCGACAGAGTTCTGTTTTCATCTGTTCATTATCCTGCCAACTATGGTTTTATACCGCAGACTTACTGTGACGATCATGATCCACTTGACGTACTGGTAATCTGTTCAATTGATGTTTTTCCGATGTGCATTGTTGAGGCAAAAGTGATTGGCGCAATGGAGATGGTAGACGGCTCTGAACGTGATGACAAAATTATAGCAGTTGCTGGGAATGATATGTCGGTCAATTATATAAATGAACTTTCAGAGCTTCCTCCTCATACTCTCGTAGAGTTGAAGAGATTCTTTGAAGACTACAAAATGCTAGAACACAAAAATGTAATTGTTGAGCAATTCATGAACAAGGAAAAAGCATATGAGATTATCCTGGAAGGCATGAGACTCTATCAGGAAAAGAAAGAAGAATTGATGCCTCCTCAATAGTTAGTGCTCTTGGGGATTTCCTGCTTATTTGCCATCGGGCAACCCGGTACCGGACAATTTACAATCTTATGTTCCCTGTTATCGGCAGGTTCCCATCCCATTGTAAAATACAATATAGTAAAACCAATAATATAAGCGACTGCAATATGCCAGCCATACTTTACCCAGCGACCTACGTGGCGGGCCTCCGGGAATTTATTTGTAATTGCAACGCCGGCAGATGAACCAAACCAGATCATCGAACCGCCAAAACCAACAGTATAGGCAAGCATTCCCCAATCATAGTGTCCCTGTTCAAGACATAATTTTGTTAAAGGGATATTATCAAAAACCGCTGATACAAAGCCAAGTATCAGAGCTGTCACCCATGACGCATTTGGGAGATCCTCTACAGGCATAAGCGATGCGCAGAAAACAAGACAGAGCAGAAATATGGTTCCTTTGATTGCACCGGGTACTTCTTTCCATGGAACAGGTCTGAGAAAAGCTCCAATAAGAATAGCTATCCAAACTCCAAGGGCTGGCATATCATATAGAAAATTGGAAACAATTGCACCGACGAGCATTAGTAAAACGATCAGCAATTTGATCCAGTCAATTTTAACAATTAATCCAGGCTCTTTTTGGATTCTCTGATATTTATCCTGTTGGTGGGAAGCAAACCAGGCAAAAAAGATAAGTGCAGTTAATGCAGCAACGAATCCGTGAAGCACATTCAACGGGCTAACCCCATCAATCCACATCATAGTTGTTGTAGTATCTCCAACTACACTGCCGCTGCCCCCGGCATTACTGGCCGCAACAATTGCAGCAATATAACCTATATGAACCCTGTTTTTAAAAACCACAATGGCGATCGCTCCACCAATCAGAGCTGCTGCAATATTATCGAGGAAAGAAGAAATTACACAGACAAATACAAGCAACAAAAACGGACCTCTCCAGTCATTGGGAAGAAATTTCGGTAATGCTTCCGGCACGCCTGATTCTTCAAATATCTTTGCAAGGATAGCAAATCCAAGCAATAATCCCATAAGGTTCAGAATAATACCCCATTCACCCTGCCTGAGACTTTTATTCATTATTTGGTCACGCATGCTATTTTGGCCAAAGACATGCTCCATAAAATGAAAACCGGGATCAAAAACAAATTTGAAGATCAGCAGGACTGTCAATCCTGTAACGGCAACCCAGAAAGTTTGTTTATGAAGAAGCGCTACTCCTACCAGTATTAGTCCGAAAATTATGAATTCAAATCTAATGGGACCAACTGACGGCACCTTACCTGAAGAGGCAGAGACCGCAAGCGGCAGCATAATCATTACTATTAAAAAAAATGCCCGTTTCGGGATATTATGCATGGCCTGTAAGATGCTGTTTTTCATATAATTGAAATTTTTATGAATTTAAAATAACAACTATTTTTCGGATCCTTCAAAACAGCACCTGTCAACCTTGATCTTAAAATGGATCTCTATGAATTAATGTAAATCTCTTCGGATGATTTGGTTTCTTTCTGTGTATTGTTCAGCCTACTTCATCTTTGCAGTGGCAATAATCATCTTTGAATTTAACCTGTTTCCTATAGAAAGTACATTTACCAAATCCTGGATTGGGAGTGTATTATCAAAACGTAACATTATGAAAGCTTCGGGAGAACGTGTCAGTTCNNTCGAAAGAAACCTGTGTATTGTTCACAAAGTAGATCTTTTCTTTGGTCATTGTCAGGTTAATCTCCTTCTTCTGAAGTGTCTGGCTGCTTCGAGAATTGGGCAGTGAGACTTTTATCATACTCGGATTGAGCAGAGTGGAGGTAATGATGAAAAACAGCATAAGAAAGAACATAATGTCGTTCATGGAAGAAGTAAATACTTCAGCAGTAAAGTCTTTTTTCTTACGAAGGTCGATCATTTTGACGGGCTTTTTAACAGGTCAATGAAATTCATTGCATTCCATTCAAGCTGATGAATAGCTTTATTTAAAATAATATTGAGCCAATGGTACCCGATATAGGCAAGTATNNTTGACATAAAGTCCGGAAGAAACAGTTCCTATACTTACATCGCTCGTCATTGAGATATTGAAAAATATTTTAATTACACCGATTATGGTTCCAAGAAAACCGAACATCGGAGCTATACCGGCTATAACGGCAAGGATCTGTACATTTTTTTCAAGGTCGTAGACTTCAAATTTACCAGCTATCTCTATTGATTCTTCAATTTCTTTTATAGGTTTGCCCAGGCGGGAAATGCCTTTCTCTATCATTCTGGCGATTGGTTTTGCAGTATTCCTGCATAACGTTAGAGCTGAATCGGTTCTTCCGTTCAGAATATATTCATGTATGCTGTTCATAAAGTCCACATCTGAACTTAGATGGCGTCTTATAGTTAAATAACGCTCTATAAAAACATAAACTGCTATTATGGAAAGCAAACCAATTGGTATCATAATAATACCACCCTTCATAATAATATCTATCAGGTGGAAAGTTTCAGAGGTATGTTGAACAGGAAGCGCAGGAACAGATGCAACAGTTTTACTGAGTGTATCAAAATTCTGCGCAATATGGAATAGGACTGCAGTCATATTGGTTTATATTATTATTTATATTAATCAAAACGAAATCTAAATAGAAAAATTATCAATATCACTAAATTAACATCGTGATTCGGAACCGGAATTTACAGTTATCCTGTAAAAAATCCAAATTTAATAGTTAACACAGGTTTTTCCTAAAGAGTTTGTACATTTGTTTGTAATAAGTTTTCGCTCTTCCGGGGCGATGGACAATTAGAAACTCTGATATTTAAATGAAAGGATAAAAATGCTTTACACTTACATTTTACTTGCGATTGATCAACCTCATTTAAAAGATACCAGTTCAGTTGATAATGTGGCTGAGCTTCTCATGAAGGGTGGATTTATCATGATTCCGATCATTCTTCTTTCGATATTCAGTATATATCTTTTTATTGAGAGATTTCTTTATATCAGAAAAAGTGCTGTTGTTGATGAAAACCTTGTTTATAATATTATAGGGGAGATCAGAAACAAAAGACCTGAAGAAGCACTGGTTCACACAAAGAATAACAACACTTCTCTGGGAAGAATTCTTGAGAGTGGGCTCAACCAGACCGGAAAAACTCCTAAGGAAATTGAAAATTCTATGGAAGCCACAGCCAACCTCGAAATTTCCGAAATGGAAAAAAACACAGGGTATCTTGGCATTATTGCAGGTATTGCACCAATGCTCGGTTTCATTGGTACAATTGCCGGGGTAATCAAGATATTCTATAATATTTCACTGGCAGATAATATAAGTATTGGAATAATAGCCGGCGGATTATATCAGAAGATGATTTGTAGCGGTACAGGATTAATTGTAGGAGTAATAGCGTATAGCTGTTATCATTATTTACAAATGATGATTGACCGTTATTCAATTAATATGCAGAGACAGGTAAATGAGGTTATAAAAGCATTATAAAATGATTATCAAGAGAAAAAAACATTTTAAGCCGGAGGTCAGTACATCATCTCTGAATGATATTATGTTTTTCCTGCTTTTATTCTTTCTTATTGTTTCCTCGCTGGCTAATCCAAATGTAATTAAGCTATTATTACCTAACTCAAAGTCAGCCCAGAATCTGAGCAAACAACAGATATCCATATCTGTTACCAAGGATAAAAAATACTATATCGACAGTCATCAGATTAACTTTGATGATATAGAACCCCTTCTAAAGGCCAGGATCATTACTCTTCAGGAACCAACTATTATTCTCAGGATGGAATACACATTAACGGTTCAGGATCTTGCTGATCTTCTTGAGATTGGCACCCGGTTAAAAGTAAAAATGGTGATGGCCACCAATAAAACTCCGGGATCTTAAAAGAGACACAGGTTTTTAAAATAGTAGAGACAGGCCTGAGACCTGTCTCTACATCAAAAAAATATTAAAAGTTTAATCCTTCAGGATAAAACTTAAAATTTTATGGTTCGAATACTTCTTTTTTAAATCCGCCTCTCTTGGAGAATGTAATTGATGCAATTATAATTGCCAGGCAGATTAGACCTGTAACAAACATACCAACAGATACGTGTCCGGGTTTCTGGTAAGCAATGATTACGGGAGCCGAAAGAAGTGCAACCATGTTTATAACCTTTATCATAGGATTAATCGCTGGTCCGGCTGTGTCTTTAAGCGGATCACCGACAGTATCACCAACAACAGCTGCATGATGAGCTTCAGATCCTTTGCCGCCATAAAGGCCATCCTCTATGGTTTTTTTCGCATTATCCCATGCACCACCTGCCCCAGCCATAAAGACTGCAAGCAGCTGCCCTGAGAGAATTACACCAGCAAGAAAACCGCCTAAGGCTTCAACGCCAAGAAAACAGCCGAGGAGAATTGGAGATACTACAGCAATCAGTGCCAATGGGATGAGTTCTCTTTGTGCCGATATAGTGCATATATCAACTGCTCTCTGATAATCAGGCTTTACAGTACGTTCAATGATACCGGGTATCCTGAACTGACGACGTACCTCTTCTACTATCTGAGCTGCAGCACGAGTAACAGCGTTGATTGTAAGAGAAGAAAAGAGCCATGGGATAGTTCCACCGATAAGCAGTCCGATGAATACCATCGGAACTGAAATTCTGATACCTGTTTCGATCAGCTGTGTTGATTTTTCAAATCCCATCTGAAACTGAACTTTACTGACATCAGTAAGGTAAGATCCGAATAATGCCACTGCAGCAATTACTGCAGAACCAATTGCTACGCCTTTTGTAATAGCTTTTGTGGTGTTCCCTGTTGCGTCGAGCGAATCCATAATCTTACGTGCATCCCTATCGAGATGAGACAACTCACCGATCCCGTTTGCATTGTCAGCAATTGGTCCGAATGCATCCATGGCGACATTGTTGCCGGTGAGAGTAAGCATACCTATACCGGTCATTGCGACTCCATAAAGGACATAAGTAATAGGCTGACCATAATAGATCATAACCGAAGCAAGAATTGTGATTGCAATTACTAAAGTCTGCCATACGGCAACTTCAAAGCCATAACTCATACCCTTTAATAACAGGGTTGCAGCACCTGTCTTTGCGTTCTTCGCAATATCTTTAACAGGATGGAAATTTCCATCAGTGAAGTGTTTGGTTATTTCGTCAAGCACAATAGCAAGTACTATCCCTACTACTACGGACAGAAATGAGCGCCAGTCATGCAGATAGAAAAATGAAAGAATACCGAACGCTGTAATACTTATTGCGGCTGAGGAATAGAATCCTTTATTTATTGATTTAAGCGCATTGTTACTTTTGCCACTTTTGCTTCCTTTTACAAGATATGTACCGATTATTGAAGACAGAACTCCGATACCGCGCACGAGCAACGGGAATATAATCCATGAAAGTTGATGTGTCTGGGTGAAGAGTACAACCCCGAGTATCAATGTTGAAACAATTGTGACTTCGTATGATTCAAAAATATCGGCTGCCATACCTGCACAGTCGCCAACATTATCACCAACAAGGTCAGCAATAACTGCAGCGTTACGTTCATCATCTTCCGGCAGACCGGCTTCAACTTTTCCAACCAGGTCAGCTCCGACATCTGCAGCTTTGGTATAGATACCACCACCAACTCTCATAAAAAGAGCAAGCAATGTGCCTCCAAAACCGAATCCAAGCAATGTATCGGGAGATGCAACACCGAAAATAATAAAAATCATTGTTCCTCCAAGTAAACCTAAACCGTCTGTAAGCATTCCTGTAACGGTACCTGCGCGGTAAGCTATCTTAAGGGCTTCACCGAAACTTCTTCTTGAAGCTGAAGCAACACGAACATTGGCCTGAACGGCCATTCTCATACCAAACTGACCTACCATGAGTGAAAAGAAAGAACCCATGATGAATGCTATTGCCCGGCCAAATCCAATAACCAGCTTAAGAGATTCATCGGAATAGCCAACAAAACGTAGTTTCGACTCCTCTGTCGGAGGAACAACATAAACCGAGAGAAAGAGAATAACCGTAAAGACGAAAATAAGCGGAACAATAGTTTTTAACTGCCTTTTCAGATAAGCATTTGCTCCTAACCGTATTCCATCCCAAACATCCTGCATTTTTTCTGTTCCTTTATCATGGGCCATTATCTGCCTGCGCAGAAACATTGCATAAGCAAGCCCGAAAAATGCAATAACCAGAACAGTCCAGATTGCGACTACTTCAAAAGGGGTTGCCCCCGGTAAACTCACCATAATAAATATTCAATTAAAAGATTAATACTATATAGATCTAAAAAATTCATAATTAGTGTTTTCCAGTTCTGCCAGATTCGGGTACGGATAAAAGAGAGTCTCATCCTTCGAGCCAACGTAGAATCCTGACTCAATTGTTCTGTAGAGAAGCGAGCCTGAGTAAATACGCTGAACTGTTTTCATATGTTTTTCATATTCGCCTTTTAAAATTTCCAGACAGTCGCGGAGGTGACCGATGTTTGAATAAGGCAAATGTTCAACAGAACCGGAAAGTGGATTTGTTGCCAACTCTCCCAGTTTCATGTCAACAAAAAAGAGTTTTGGAAGGACGATGGGAATTGATCCGTCAGTAAGCTTTTTAAGGAATGCAGAAGGGGTTAATTCACTGGCAACCAATGGTGTTACCGGGCATAACTCCTGAAAAAGATGCAGCTTGCCCGGAACTTCTCTTGAACTGTCATAAGTTGTTTTCTTCAATTCCAGAGTATAACCGTTATCGGTTGTAAGATACAAACTCTTAAGTGCCGATAATGGGATCATTTCCAGTGTTTTGTAAACTGAAAGATAAACAGAGCTTTTCGGCTTGCCATCATCTTTGGCAACACATCGCCTGTTCAGACTATCCATGTCGATCAATTTCTCAATCTTTGCAAGGTCAACCTCAAAGAAAATTGCCTGACCTTTATTTCTTTTTTTCGTGCCGGTTGAAAGATATGAGCCAAACTCGGCAGGTGGCAGCATAGATGCAATCAACGCTTCGGGGGTAGCTGTTAAATAAATAAATTTACTCATAGGTTAATTATTAATACAAATCAAATCACAACAAATCAGTATATCAAAGTATGGACAAAAACAAAGTACGGAAGCTACAAATATAGAACACATTTAATTACTACCAAACAGAAAAGCAAAACAAATACAATTAGGAACATTAAAAAATGTTAAATCTGTATAACATTAATATACATTGTATTACAAAGTCAATTCCGGATTACTTCTTTCCTATTGATGATAGGGCTTTGCTAAATGACCCGCAGGTTCGGTCTGGTGGGTTTATATCCACATTGTATTGGATGCTGGCTATGAACGATAGCCTAACCTTGTCATAAGAAACATGTTTCTGCTATTTCAACCAGCAAAGGGTTTGTTCAGATCTTCCAGGAGCTCACAACCCAGCACCCCTTTAGCGATCTCACGCGCCTTACCTGTCATGCGGATGTTCCAGTCCTTATCGATTTGAATTTTCAGCGTTCCTCCCTGCATATGCATGGTAAGATCGCCTTTGATCAGACCTCTTTTAACGAGAATGCATGATGCTGCACATGATGAGCTGCCGGATGCCAGCGTGTAGCCGGCTCCCCGTTCCCAGATCATAATCTGGGCATCGTGGTCGGAAAGGACCCTGGCAAATTGCACATTGATGCGGTTGGGAAACAATGGATGATTTTCAAGTAAAGGACCATAGGTACGGATTTCGTTCTCATCCAGCTCCTGTTTTATAACAACACAATGAGGATTTCCTACAGACACACAATTCACTTCAAATTCCTTATCGCCTGCCACTATTTTTTGGCCGATGAATTCCGGTTGATCCGAATTAACCGGTATATTGCGCGATGCAAAGATTGCCTTCCCCATATCCAACCGAATCAGCATTGCTTTTCCTTTTTCTTCTTCAATAATATCTGCATAAACAATATCAGTTATAGTTTCGAGGGAAAAGTGCCGAGTCTTTGCATAACCATAATCATAGAGATATTTGCATAATATACGAAGCCCGTTGCCGCTTTTTTCCGCCTCTGAACCATCCGGATTATAAACCCTGAAACCAAAATCAGCTTTTGTCGATGGAACCACTATAACAATACCATCGGAGCCGATCCCGAAATGGATGTTGCACAATCGTATAACAGCCTGTTTTGTGAGTTGGAAATCAATATTTGTACTATCCAGGACAATGTACTCATTGCCAAGTCCATGCATCTTAACAAAACTGTTCTTCTCCATTACTTACTGATATAATCGGGTTACTAAAGAATAAAATTTCTGATAAGGTCATCAAGGGTGTCTCTTCTGCGTATCAGTCGGGGATTGCCATCTGCGTCTAAAAGCACTTCGGCCGGCCGCAGCCTGTTATTGTAATTCGAGCTCATTGAATATCCATAAGCTCCGCTGTCGAGCACACCAAGAATGTCATTTTCAATAATTTCAGGTAGTTTCCTGTCTTTTGCAATTATATCGCCTGTTTCACAGATATTGCCCACGATGGTCACGGTTTCCTCTTTTAATGAGGAAGTGGCATTTCCCCTGTATATTTCAATATCGTGATGTGAGTCGTACATAACAGGACGAATAAGCACATTAAAACCCAGGTCGGTGCCTATATATTTAATATTGTAATTTGTTTTAACTGCATTTACTTTCCCAAGCAGGATGCCTGATTCGGCCACTATATAACGCCCGGGTTCAATTTTGAATTCGATATCTTTCCCATACTCCAATACCCATGAATTAATAACCTCCGAGAGTTTCCCACCCAGCTCTTTAAGGTCGAGCCTGGGTTGATTGGACTGTTTATTATAAGGAATTCCAAATCCTCCTCCCAGATCGATAAACTCCAGATCGTCGAATTGCCTGGCTATGGAAAGTATATTGCCAGTACTTGTCAGATAGGCTTCACTGTCCATAAAAAGTGAACCGATGTGCTGGTTAATTCCGATTAGCTTAAGGTTATATTCTTTGATGATTCTTTTTACCTCCGGAATACTGCTCATTTCGATCCCAAACTTGGTCTTTTTCCCGGCTGTCCTCACCTTTTCATGATGCCCTGCCCCGACACCCGGGTTCAATCTGAAAGCAACCCTGCCTCCCGGGTTAATCTTCCCAAAAAGATCGAGCTGCGAAACAGAATCGACGGAAATATTTACCCCTGCACGAATGGCGTAGTTAAATTCATCCTCATTTATATTATTGCTGATGAATAAAACTTCTTTTGGTTTATAGCCAGCCAGCATATTTAAATATATTTCGCCGGGCGACATGGCATCCACTCGCAATCCTTCACTTCTCACAATCTTAATTAGTTCGAGGTTACTGTTTGCCTTGAGAGAATAGTTGACCGTGAAATTTGAATAGGAAATAAGCCCTTTCAGATCACGACATCTTTTACGAAGAATATTTTCGTTATATACATATAGAGGGGTTTCGTATTTTTCCGATAACTGAATCGGGTCGGTGTTGCCAAAAAACTTCGTTTCGCTGCTTACTTTCGAATAAATATAATTCATTGTTTCAGGATGCAAAGTAACTTTAATATATTTGCGGCAAAAGTATATAAAATGGCGCAGATTAACGATAATTATTTTAAACTTCAGGCAGGTTACCTTTTCCCTGAAATTGGAAGGCGGGTTCGTGAATTTCAGAATGAACATCCGCTTGCCGACATCATCAAAATGGGAATTGGCGATGTTACGCAGCCACTTACACCTTCAATCATCCGTGCTTTTCATGAAGGTGTTGAAGAAATGTCGAAAGCCGAAACATTTAAAGGATACGGGCCCGAACAAGGATATGATTTTCTGCGCGAGGCTATTGCAAAAAACGATTACAAGGATCGCGGTGCTGATATCCATGCTGACGAGATTTTCATTTCAGACGGTTCAAAATGCGATACTGGCAATATTCTGGAGATCTTCGGCATGAATAATGTCATTGCCGTGCAGGACCCTGTTTATCCGGTATATGTCGACTCAAGCGTGATGGCAGGCCGGACCGGTGAATATCAGAGAAACGGGTACTACGAAGGACTTGTATATCTGCCCTGTAACGCTGAAAATGGCTTTATCCCTGAAATTCCGAAAAAGAAAGTGGATATAGTGTACCTCTGTTATCCTAACAATCCCACAGGAACGACAGCTGGCAAACCGGAGTTAAAAAAATGGGTCGATTATGCAATTAAAAATAAGGTCATCATACTTTACGATTCAGCTTATAAGGCTTATATTTCAGATCCCGATATCCCGCATTCCATATATGAAATTGAAGGAGCCAAAGAAGTGGCTATCGAATTCCGCAGTTTTTCAAAAACGGCAGGTTTTACCGGAACCCGCTGTGCTTATATGGTTATCCCTAAGAATCTTGTTGCTTCAGGTTCGGATGGATCAGAAAAATCCCTGCATCCCCTATGGTTCAGAAGACATACCACAAAATTTAACGGTGTATCTTACCCTGTGCAGAAAGCCGCAGCAGCTATCTTTACACCTGAAGGAAAAAAAGAAGTGAGTGCTACCATCAATTACTATATGAACAATGCTAAAATCCTGCGAGAAAGTCTTGCCAAACTTGGCTTTCAGGTTTTTGGTGGGATTAATGCCCCATATGTGTGGGTAAATTCAGGCCGGCAAATTAAATCCTGGGAACTGTTTGATAAACTTCTTCATGAAGCCTTTGTAGTTGGTACTCCCGGTTCAGGATTTGGCCCCTCCGGTGAAGGTTACTTCAGGTTTTCTTCATTCGCCACACATGAAAGCGTGGTGAAAGCTATGGAAAGACTTGGAAACCTCAGATGGTAAATCGTTAGCAGACACCAGTACCTCACTCAATGAGGCACTTAGGGAGTATTATATCCCGGCATGATTTTTGCGAATAAGCAACGTATTTGAATCTGACAAGGATCAATGTTAATTGATTCGCGGAAAAAATACTTTGTTTTTAAAATTGCTAATTATTGATTTTGTGTTAATTTTGAACACAATCCTATTTATGTCAATGTATGCCTAAAATATCTGCCGTAGTAATTACATATAACGAAGAATTGTTTATTGATAGATGTCTTGCATCAATGAATGGTATTGTTGATGAAATTGTTGTAGTTGATTCATTCTCCACTGATGCAACTGAAGAAATTTGTAAGAAATATAATGTCAGGTTCATTAAACACGCGTTCGAAGGTTTCCGCGATCAGAAAAATTATGCACTTCAATTTGCCACTTATAAGAATATACTGTCGCTCGATGCTGACGAAGCTTTAAGCGACAGACTAAGGGAATCAATAATTGCTATTAAAGATAAATGGGAATACGATGCCTATCTCTTTAACAGAAGAGGTAATTATTGTGGAAAGTGGATTAATCATTCTGAGTGGTACCCTGACAGACAGCTGAGACTTTTCTATGCTGATCATGGTAAATGGGGAAAACTAAACCTTCATGAAAAATTTTTAATATCAAATGGCGCTACAATTGGTAAGTTAAAGGGCGACTTGCTGCACTGGACATTTTCATCATATCAGGATCATATCGATAAGATGAATAAATATTCCATTATCGGTGCCGAAGAGTTTCATAAAGCTGGGAAAAAGGCCGGTTTGTTAACTCCTTACATTCATTTTTTCTGGGGATTCTTCAGATCATATATAATAAACAGAGGCTTCCTTGACGGAAGGAACGGATATCTGATATGTTCCATGTATGCAAAATCCACTTTCAGCAAATATAAAAAGTTAAGGCTTCTGAACCATAACAGCGTTGGAAAATAACTTCGGCTGAATGATTTTCGAAGAAGATATAAAAGAGTCTTTGAAGACCCTTAGACAAGGTGGCATAATCCTCTATCCAACTGACACTATATGGGGACTTGGTTGTGATCCCACAAATGAAGCCGCTGTCAATAAAATCTTTAAAATAAAATCAAGAGATGAGAACAAAAGCCTCATTATTCTTGTTGACGGATTGTCAATGATTGAGCGGTATGTAAATGACATTCCCGAAATAATATATGAGCTGACGGAAGTTTCAGATACACCCCTTACAATTATATACCCTGCGGGAAAAAATCTGGCGAAAGGTGTTTGCGGTGAAGATGATTCAATAGCAATCAGAATATGCCGTGATGAATTCTGCAGTGATTTAATAAGCCGTTTTCGTAAACCAATTGTTTCTACCTCAGCTAATTTAAGTGGAAAACCCTCTCCCATAAATTTCAGTGAAATCGAAGAGACTCTTATTGATAAAGTTGACTTTGTTGTTAATTGGCGACAGGATGACCGGAGTAAAAGTTTAGCCTCTCCGGTCATCAAAATAAATCATGACGGCACAATTAAGATTATCAGAAAGTAGTTTATTTTGATCTGACTTTGCCTGATCCTGATACATGGGCATCAACCTTAGGGTTGCCTTCATAAGTCACATCTCCGCTGCCGGAAACGCTAGCCATCAGAGACTCTGTAACATTGCAGCTGCAATTACCGCTCCCGGAAATGTGTATTTCAGCTGTCCCAATTTTATATGAGCTTCCTTCATAATTACCCGATCCGCTGATTGAAATATTGGCTCTGGTTGTGTTACCGTTTCCTCCCATAACTATATCCCCTGAACCTGAAATGCTGCAACCAAGCTTTGAAACAACAACATCGCTGGTAAAAATTTTACCACTTCCACTAACGCTCAGATCAAGATCTTCAGTTTTAATCGCATCTTTTATCTCAGCTTTCCCTGAACCTGAAACACCTAATCCCTTTAACTCAGGCATAGTAATATAAACAGTTACCTTTTCATTGAAATTAAATCTCCAGTTATCTTTTTTAATTACAAGTCTATTTCCTGATACCTCGGTAATTATATCTTCAAGATCCCCTTTTTCTCCCTCAAGAACAACTTTAAATTCAGGACCAAAATTGATGTAAAGGTTACCAGCCACTCCAAAACTGACCTTTGTAAAGTCTTTAGCATCCCTTGTTTCTTTGATTACTGACTGCCCGAAGGCAAAACCTGATGGCACAGCTATTGCTAAAATAAATGCGGATAAGATAATTCCCCTTTTCATAGTGTTGCGGATTAATGAATATTAACATTTTACTATTAATAGACCCCCTTTTCCGGAAAAAGCTGCATACCCCGGGGAAAATATTTCAATTAATCTCGGTTAGTCCTTCGGGAATATTCATAATGATAATTTTCTTCCTTTTGTCTATACTTACAATAAAATGTTCATGAAAAGGGATAAGAATATCTTTCTTGCTTTTTGAGATTACATTAATGAGCCATTGTCCATTATTTGTCAAAACTTCTGAAATCGATCCAAGCAATTGATCTTCCTGCGCAAATACTCTGTACCCGATCAGGTTCTCATTACTCTCGTTCAGATTATCATTATAGATGGCTGATGTCAAAAAAACTCTGCAACCTGCGAATTCACTGACTTTTTCATCAGAATCATATCCGTCAAACGAGAGTTTTAAAATATCTGCTCCGGAATATTCCAAACCGGATATAAAAAAAGGAACCGCTCTTCCTTCAATTTCAAGAAAGACCGATTCCATCAGGGGAATATTTTCAGTAAAGATTTTCTCTAACTTAACTGCAACGGTTCCCTCATAGCCAATGATTTTTATGATTCTACCGAGTAATGTGTTGCATGTGTAAGCCATTGGATCGCTGATCCTTATGACCATTCAACTATTCCTGAGGTTTATCTTCGGCAACCGGCTCTGATGCAGATTCCTCTGCAGCCGGAGACTGGGTTGTTTCATCTGCAGGAGCTGCCTCTTCATTAATGGCTTCAACTAAAGCTTTGTCTCCAGCTGCTGCTTTAGCTGCAAGATCCGCATTCTTTTTCGCAAGTTTTGCCGCTCTTGCTTCGTTAACGCGTTTTTCAACTGAAAGTCTTTTTCCTAATTCATCATCCTGAGATTTCTCAAGATTTGATTTTTTAGCTTCGATTTTAGCTTCATTCTGTTTAATCCACTCATCGAATCTCTTTGTAGCTTCAGCTTCGTCAAATGCTCCTTTTTTTACACCTTCAAGAAGATGTTTTTTCATAAGGACACCTTTATAAGACAGGATAGCTCTACATGTATCTGTAGTCAATGCGCCATTTTGCAGCCAACCTAACGCTTTATCGAAATCGAGTTCGATTGTAGCGGGGTTAGTGATAGGATTGTACGATCCTATCTTTTCAATATATCTGCCATCCCGTGGCGATCTGCTATCTGCAACCACAATGTGGTAGAAGGCCAGCTTCTTGCGACCTTTTCTAGCTAATCTGATTTTAACTGCCATTAATTCTTACGCTTTTTTATTTAACCTGTTTTAAAAATTGTGGCTGCAAAGATATAATATTTATTCAAATGAGTATAGTTATTCCTTAATAATTCTAGTTCACTACTTTGAAATTATTCAATTAACCTATTCATTTTTCCTACTCTTCCTGCCTCATCCCCCTTACCCCCTTCTCCCAAAAGAGAAGGGGGTAACTTAATGATAAACATTTTATTAGCCCCTACCCCCTGGGGGAGAGGTAAAAAAACAGAAATGTGGCGTGTGTTAATGAGTACTCAAAAATTTCTACTAAAAAAACGGCAGCAATGATTGCTGCCGTCAAACCATTCCGGGAGTTTTAAATTAATATCCTGGATTCTGCTGAGGTTTAAGTTTCGGATTGGCCTCGATTTCTCTATCCGGGATAGGGAAGAGCAATTTAGGATCATTGTACACATATATGTCAAAACTCTGATGAAGTCTTCTGATATCATGAATTTTAAATCCTTCAAAAGCCAGCTCAAGCCTTCTTTCATAAAGAACATCATCAAGTGTAATTGAAACCGCCGGATCCAGACCGGCCCTGGTATGAATTACGTTATAATCAGCCAGAGGTGTATCGCCGACAGCGGTTGAAAGTCTTATATTACATTCTGCTCTTATCAGATACATTTCCGCAAGCCTGATTAAGTTAACTACACCATACTGGTTATTCCATTTACCGCACCTCATGGCACCGTTTCCCAGGAAGAAGAGACTTAGTCTCTGATCATTGGCAGAATATAAGTCCAGGTGGGCCTGAAGGATATCAATATCACCATCTCTTCCTCCAAATTCCGGAACTGAAAAGAATTCTGTCATGGAGCTGAATCTGTCCTGGGGAGTAATCTGTGTGGCAAAGATATCTTCTGTTGTATTGTTATCATTATTAAACACATCTGCATATGCAGTCATAAGGGTATAGGCCCCTGAGCTTATTACAGCATTGGCAGCGTCTCTTGCATCGGTATAATCACCTTTCTGAAGATATACTCTGGCGAGCAATGCGTTTGCTGCACCTTTTGAAGCATAAACATCATTATCTACAGGTAATTTAGTAACTGCCAGAGTAAGATCGGCAATCACCTGGGCATATACCTCATCAACAGTGTTCCGTGTAACAAAACTGTTTGCAGTTATACCCTGAGTAGGATCAAGAACCAAAGGAACTCCAAATTGTGTGTTTGCAACATTAAACTGGTACTGATCGGCAAAAAAGCGAACCAGATCGAAATACATCAGACCGCGAAGAAAAAGTGCTTCCCCCTGTACCCTGTCGCGATCAGCATCATTCACTACTGCAAGTGCACTCAGAATGTTATTCGTTGTATTAATAACCTTATAACTATCTTCCCATTGCAAGTCAGCTTCAGAATTTGTGGTTAGCATAGTCTTATTGAAAATCTGGCGCGGGTCAATATAAGTTCCCACCCATTGGATTTCGCCGTTTCCCCCAAGCAGTTCTGAGTTCCGAAGGATATTACCACCATAAATTGCAGGCAAAGCAAAATCAGAATAGGCCCCTATAAGAACATGTTTAACATTCTCATCCGATATAAGAGCAATCTTATCACTTATATACTGCGAAGGCTCCAGATTGAGATATTTTTGGCACCCCGTGAATGCACCACAGAGTACAACTGCTGATATAATTGAAATTAATCTTTTCATTATTTCTAGTATTACATTTTATTATAATCCAATATTAATTCCGAAGACTATTGACCGGGGTTGCGGAGCGGAATAAAAATCACATCCCTGGGTTATATTATCATTCAGAAAATCAGTAGATACTTCCGGGTCCCAGCCTTTGTACTTTGTGAATGTCAAAAGGTTCTGTGCCTGAATATATACTCTCATTTTGTCAAGGCCGGCTTTCCTGATTAGCTTTTTAGGCAGATCATAGCTGAACATAAAGCTGCGTAATTTCACATAAGCACCATTTGAAAGGTATCTGCTGTTTCGGCTCTGATCGCCATTATCATAGCCCAGTCTGGCCTGAGGAATATCGGTGATATCTCCAGGTTTTTTCCAGCTGGCTAATTGAGATTCAAGTTGATTGTCGAACCAGGCTGCATTTGCACCCATCCACTGGTCGCCGATAAGGTGAATCTTGTTTCCGGTCACTCCCTGGAATGTAAAGGCAAGTTCAAATCCTTTGTATCCTATTGTATTAGTTATGGCTCCAAGAATATTAGGTGTCGGACTGCCAAGTGCGATAAAATTTGCATCGTTGAAGTTATTTGTTGTTGTTTTATGGTCAATTACTTTACCATTTGCGTCCTTCGTATTTACATACCAAAGAGCATCCCCGTTAGCCGGATCAACACCTGCATACTGTGCTCCATAAAAAACTCCTATGGGCTGACCGACCATTACAACATTCATATAACGGGCGCTTCCCTGATCAATGATTGTCTGGCCTCCAAGATTTGTAACTTCATTTTTATTATTTGAAAAATTGAAATTTGTACTCCATGTAAAAGTTCCGGTAATATTATCAGTGTTAAGAACAAATTCAAATCCTTTATTCTGGACCGCTCCTATGTTCTTCAACTGAGTGCCAAAACCCGATGTTGACGGGACTGGAACATTCAGCAAAAGATCTTTAGTTTTCTTAACGTAATAATCAACCTCACCCGATATGCGATTTTTAAAGAATCCATAATCAACACCGAAATCCAATTGATGTGTAGATTCCCATCCGAGATCCGGATTAGGAATCTGATATGGTGCCAGACCTGCAACGCTGTTATAATGAGCGCTACCATCATAAAGACCCAACTGACCAAAATTTGAGATTCCGGCATTACCGGTCAGCCCGTAACTGGTCCTGAGCTTAAGAAAACTTAAGGTTGCTTTGTTAGCCAAAAAGTCTTCTTTGGTTAAGACCCATCCAAGAGAAGCGGCGGGGAAAGTACCATATCTGTTGTCCTTCCCGAACCTGGAGGATCCGTCAATTCGTCCTGAAAGTGTAAGAAGATATTTGGCTTTGTAATCAAAGTTGATTCTTGAAAAATAAGAGAGAAAACTGTATTGTGTAAGCGTTGATGTTGCTCCGGTAATTAACCCTGCACTTGCCAGGGTTTTCAAATCATCAAGAGGAAATCCGGTACCCTGAGCCCAGGCATTATCAACTGTTGTATATTGAAATTCAGTGCCCAGAACAGCACTTAAACTGTAATCGCCCAAGCTTTTCGAGAAATCAAAATACGATTTGGTGGTTATGTTCTGGGTTTGACCATAGTTTGCAAAACCATAACCATTTACTCCGGTTCCTTCTTCAGTAAGGTTCCCATATCTGGCATTCTCCTTCAGGTTATAAAGATCAAACCCAAATTCATTTCTCCATTTAAGTCCGTCTAATAACTTAAAAGTCATATATCCATTGGCAATTGATCTGTACTCGATAATAATTCTTGAAGCATATTCCACATCGAGAAGAGGGTTATAGTATGTTGTGGTCGGTGTATTGTACAATTGTCCGGTCAGATCCCTGGGAGGGGTTATTGGCGATAAAGCGACCATTTGCATAGGTGTTGTGAATTGATTGTCAGCAGAAACCTGGTCAATCTTATTCCTGCTTAAACTTAATGCAAATCCCATGTCGATAAAATTATTCACTTTATTATCGACATTAAGTCGTGCTGATATTTTTTCAATACCGTTTGAAACAAGAATACCATCGCTGTTATTATAAGAAAGACTGGTAAAATATTTCAGTTTATCATTCCCTCCCTGGGCCGACATATCGGCTGAGAAGATTTTCCCTTTCTGAAATGCAAGATCCTGCCAGTTTGTATTGACTTTTGATCCCGTATAATTTCCGGAGCCATCAATAATTGCAGCCCATCCGGAATATCTTATTAAACGTGTGTTTACAAATTCCGACCATGAGCCAGGATAATCTGAAGGATTATTTTTAGGATCTACTCCTTCTATTAAATCACTATTATAGGCAGCGTCCTGAAAATATTTTACATATTCAGTTGAATTCATGAATTTTCTCTTGTTGGAAGCTTCATTAAAACCTGACTGTATTGTGAAGTTCAATTTTGTAGCTCCGCTGATCCCTTTTTTTGTAGTGATAATAACAACGCCATTGGCGCCCCTTGAACCATAGATTGCAGATGAAGCCGCATCTTTAAGAATTTCAATTGACTCAACATCATTGAAATTAATTGATGTTAACGGGTTTATAACAGCACCCGACTGGTTCAATGCCTCGGTAGTTATAGGAATGCCATCTACAACGAAAAGCGGCTGGTTAGTTGCCGTAATTGAAGATGATCCTCTGATTCTCATATTTGTGGTACCGGTCGATTTCCCGTTTACAGATTCTATGAAAACACCTGCAGTCTTACCCTGAAGAGCCTGCTCTACAGTCGGAACGGGGATGTTTCTGAGAACATCACCATCTACTTTGGCAATACTCCCTGTGACTTTGGATTTAATCTGAGTACCATATCCGACAACAACCACCTCGTTCACTCCAACCAGATCATATTCCAAAGATACATCGTAGGCATTCGAAGTACCAATAATAACCTCCTTGGTCTTCTTACCCACAAACCGGAATATAATAGTATCACCTTGCGGGGCGCTTATCTGATATTTTCCATTCAGATCGGAAATTGTCCCGGTTGAGGTGCCCTTGATAAGTACAGTGGCCCCTATAATGGGAAGGTTATCTTCCTCCCCTGTAACAGTACCTGTAATCGATTTTTGTTGTGCTGCTGCAGGCAACAAAATACCAGAGAACAGAAATAATAAAAACAGAAGTTTTCTCATAACATTTATTTTAGGTTTAGTAATAGAGCAAATGGGATTAAACGAATCCTTTTTAATGTTAGTAATACAAATCAACGTCAGAAAACAAATTTATAATCTTTTAATTTGAAATCTATTGTTTTTATTAAAAATAAATGAACTTTTCTTTATATTTATAACAAAAGTGATAAAATAAATTAATTACTGCTGATTGCCAGGCTTCTTTCTATCTTAACTCAATTTTACCTATTTTTGTAATCTTACAAAATTAAATATCAAAGTTCCCTTTTATGGCCGGATTTGCACACTTACACGTTCATACTCAATACTCTATACTGGATGGAGCCTCCAACATCGGTTTACTAATGGACAAGGTCAAAACTCTGGGAATGGATGCTGTAGCTATAACCGATCATGGAAATATGTTCGGGGTTAAAGAATTTCACAACAGCGCCACAAAAAAGGGGATAAAACCAATAATCGGATGTGAGATTTATGTTGCGAAAAGATCAATAGAAGATGTTAGCGGGAAAGAAGACCGTTCTGGCGATCATCTGATTCTCCTGGCTAAAAACCTTATAGGATATAAAAATCTTATTAAACTGGTCTCAATTGCCTGGATTAAAGGTTTTTACTATAAGCCACGGATAGACAAGGAACTATTAATCAAGTATAAGGAAGGACTAATAGCTTCTTCTGCCTGCCTGGCAGGAGAGGTTCAGGATGAAATACTCAATGGTACTATGTCTGGTGCCGAAGATTCGCTTAAGAGTTACCTTGACATTTTTGGTGAGGATTTTTATCTGGAGATCCAGAGGCACGAGACTTATGATCCTGATGCAGACAGATCTGCTTTCCCCCTTCAACAAAAAGTTATTGAGGTATTTAAAAAACTCTCGGTTAAATATAATGTCAGACTGATTGCAACTAATGATGTGCACTTTATAAATGCAGAAGATGCTGAAGCGCACGACAGATTGATATGTATTAATACGGCCAAGGATATTGACGATCCGAACAGATTAAGATATTCCAAACAGGAATATGTCAAAAGTGAAGAGGAAATGCGTACGATCTTCAGCGATGTTCCTGAGGCTATAGATAATGTTGCTGGACTGGTTGCTAAAATTGAAAAGTACAAGCTCGACCACGAACCTATTATGCCGGAGTTTGATCTGCCGGAGGGTTATACCGACAAAGACGAGTATCTGAGATTTCTTGCATACAAAGGAGCAAACGAGAGATGGGGAACCCTGACAAAGGAACAGACTGAGCGACTTGATTTTGAATTGGAAATGGTCGCTAAAATGGGATTCCCCGGATACTTTCTTATAGTCCAGGATTTTCTTCGTGCTGCAAGGGAGATGGGGGTTTCCGTTGGTCCGGGAAGAGGGTCGGCTGCCGGATCTGCAGTTGCATATTGCCTGAGAATCACAGATATAGATCCCATAAGATATGGACTTCTGTTCGAACGTTTTCTGAATCTTGATCGTATTTCAATGCCTGATATTGATATCGATTTTGACGAGGACGGAAGAGAATCAGTACTGAAATATGTAGTTAACAAGTATGGTCATGACAAGGTTGCTCATATAATCACATTCGGATCGATGGCTGCAAAAATGGCCATACGTGATGTTGCACGGGTGCAAAAGTTACCTCTTCATGATGCCGACAGGCTCGCCAAACTTGTACCTGAAAGACCAGGTATCACACTCAAATCAGCATACGCGGAAGTACCGGAACTGGCCCGGGAAAGAGAATCTTCCAATAAACTGATTGCACAGACCCTGAAATATGCCGAAGTCCTCGAAGGTTCAGTGCGGCAAACAGGGGTACATGCCTGCGGTATAATAATCGGTAAAGACTCTCTTGATAATTATATCCCTCTCTGCACAGCCAAGGATACGGATCTCTACGCCACACAATACGATGGAAGCCATGTCGAGTCGGTAGGTCTTCTTAAAATGGATTTTCTTGGTCTGAAAACACTCTCGATAATTAAAGATGCTATTGACAATATAAAAAAGTCAAAAGGAACAGATATCAACATTGATACATTGCCTCTTGATGATAAAAAAACTTTTGAGCTCTTCAGCAATGGCGAGACAACCGGAATCTTCCAGTTTGAATCAACCGGGATGAAGAGATACCTGAGAGACCTGGAACCAAACCGGCTGGAAGATCTGATAGCAATGAATGCTCTGTACCGTCCCGGACCAATGGAATATATTCCAAAATTTATCAGGCGGAAACATGGTACGGAGAAGATCGACTATCCTATTCCGGTAATGGAAAAATATCTCGAGGATACCTATGGAATAACCGTTTACCAGGAACAGGTGATGCTACTCTCGCAGGAATTGGCAGGGTTTACGAAGGGAGAAGCCGATTCCCTGAGAAAAGCCATGGGGAAAAAGAAACGATCCATAATGGATGAGATGAAGCTGAAGTTTCAGGAGGGATGTTCAAAGAAGGGCTATGATGTTGAGATTGTAAACAAGATTTGGTCCGACTGGGAAGCTTTTGCACAATATGCTTTTAATAAATCACATTCAACATGTTATGCTCTCATAGCTTACCATACAGGTTATCTGAAAGCCAATTATCCGGCAGAATATATGGCTGCCGTGCTCAGCCGTAACATAAATGATATTAAAAAGATCACAACTTTCATGGATGAGACCAGGAGGATGGGCATGGAAGTACTCGGGCCGGATGTGAATGAGAGTAATGTTAAATTCACGGTAAATAAAGATGGAAACATAAGATTTGGCCTGGGGGCAATCAAAGGAGTCGGGGAAAGTGCAGTATTGCAGCTTATTGAAGAAAGGGAGATAAATGGCCTGTATAAGACTATTTATGACCTGGTTGAAAGAGTAAACCTCAACTCCCTTAACAAGAAAAACCTTGAAGCAATGGCCGTCGCCGGAGCATTGGATTGTTTTCCGGATACAACCAGAGCCCAGTATTTTTCTCTCGATACAAAAGGATCAAGCTTTATTGAAAGCATTATCAGATATGGGAACAATTCAAAGACTGTAAAATCATCAAGTCAGCAGTCACTTTTTGGAGAAACCGGCGGTTTTGATATGATAAAACCCGAACCAACTCTTTGTCCCGATTGGCCCAAGCTTGAAAAACTTAACAGGGAAAAAGAGGTAATAGGCATCTATCTTTCTTCTCATCCTCTTGATGATTTCAAACTGGAGATAAGTACATTTACAACGGCAACCCTGGCCGATTTGCAGAACCTGCGAGAATATCTCGACCGTGATGTCACTGTTGCAGGAATGGTAACAGACATAAAAACAGGTATCGGTAAAAATGGAAAACCCTATGGTTCCTTCACATTACAGGATTATTCTGATTCTTTCCGGTTTATGCTATTTGATAAAGACTATATTGAAAACAGTAAGTTCTTTATTGCAGGCTATTATCTTCTGGTAAAAGGAAGAGTGCAGAAACGAAAGTACAAAGAGGAAGAAATTGAATTTAAAATAAAAACAATTAATCTGCTATCAAGTGTCAAGGATGAACTTATTAAATCAGTCACTCTGAAAATAGACCCTGAAAACATAGATAATGAAATGATTAAGGATTTGAAAACCCTGGTAAATGAGCACAAAGGTGAAACTGAACTCAAGTTTCTTTTCCTCGATTCCGATGATAAAATTTCACTTCCCATGTTTTCAAGAACTCTCCGTATAAGGCTGAATAACGAGTTACTCTCTTATCTGGAGGACCATCCGGGGATAGAATTCAAAGTTAATTAGCTATATTTGCACACTGTATTTATTAAAATTATTTCAAAATATAATATTATGGCATTAGAGGTAAATGATGGAAATTTCGACGAAATAGTCATTAAATCAGACAAACCTGTTGTTGTGGATTTCTGGGCTGAATGGTGCGGACCTTGCAGGATGGTTGCTCCGATAAT
>PMNJ01000190.1:25105-30523 GCA_003162595.1 Bacteroidales bacterium
TCTGGCCGTTCGGGTGATCTCTAACGGCCTTTTTTTAATAAACTCTCATGACAATCTGTGTGTTTGCCTCATCGAGCAGCCGAATTGACAACGAATATGCAACTGCAGCCACAAGTCTTGGAAAATCTCTGGCACATGCTAACATGGATGTTGTGTACGGCGGTGGTGGCATTGGACTGATGGGTAAGCTCGCTGATGCAGTCCTTGAAAGCGGAGGAAGAATAACCGGAGTAATTCCGTCGTTTATGAAAGATGAGGGATGGGATCATTCTGCCGTAAGCAAGATGATCATCACATCCGATATGGGAGAAAGGAAAAAGCAAATGTTTGCGATGGCAGATGCCATAGTTGCATTACCCGGAGGAGTTGGTACGCTTGAAGAATTGACTGAAGCGCTGACACTAAAGCAGCTTGGTCTGTACAAAGGGTCGATAATAATCCTGAACACCCTTAATTTTTATAAATCATTTATTGATTTCCTCGAACATATGATTTCAGGTCATTTTCTAAGATACGAACATAAAGGTATGTGGGAAATAGCCAATACAACAGAGGAAGTTATGGCTCTTCTTTTGAAAAAAGACGGTTGGCATCAGGATCCAAGCAGTATTGCAAAAATCTAATTTTCAGGGATTTTTGTTCCAATAAACAATATATCATCTACCTGTTCAAGGTCACCTTTCCATGTCAGTATTTCTTTCTCAAGCCTGTCTTTCTGCTCATTAACCGGAAGATCACATATTACAGAAAGCAGTTTTTTAACATTTGCCGATTTATATTTTTTAACCTCTGCCGATCCAAACTGATCAGCATAGCCATCTGAACACATATATACCATGTCTCCCGGCTGGATATCAACGAGTTGATTAGTAAAGTTCTTCTTTTCATCCAGTGCAGTCATTCCGATCGAAAACCTGTCTCCTCTGTAAACAAATACTTCACCTTTTCTTACCAGGTACATAGGATTAAAGGCTCCTGTGAATTCGAGAGTAAAGTTCTTCTTATTAAAAGCTATAAGCGCTAGATCCATACCGTCGTTTATTGCTTTTTCATGCCGTTGCAAAAGTGCCTTCATTACCTCATTATTGAGCTGGTCAACAATTGCGGAAGGACGTGTTAAACCATATTCCCTTACAACTTTATTAAGAGAATTATGACCGATAATTGACATAAAGGCTCCGGGAACACCATGACCTGTACAGTCAACTACAGCAATGAACTGCCAGTCTCCGTTATCATACATCCAGTAAAAATCGCCACTTACAATATCTTTAGGCATGAACAGAACAAAAGTCTCTGCAAACGTGTCTACCTTCGGAAGCATTGCTCTTTGTATGCGCTCGGCATATCTTATACTGGCAGTTATATCCCTGTTTTTTTCTTCGATTTCCATGCTTTTCTGAACTACCTCAGCTGTTCTCTCTTTAACCTTTTCCTCGAGAATTAACTTTTCCTTTACCAGGTTTTGTTCCCTGATACGAATATATATAACCACAATAACAACAATCAGTACAACAGAGATAAGAATAAACCACCAGGTAAGATAAAAAGGTGGCATAATTACGAAATGAAAAGAAACAGGTTTACTGTTCCATATCCCCTGGCTGTTGCTGGCTATTACATTGAATATATATTTCCCCGGAGGAAGAGCAGAATAAATTACCCTTGTCTGGTCAGTTACCGGCCGCCAGTCTTTGTCTGCCCCAATAAGTTTCACTTTATATTTTACCACATCCGGGTTTGTGAGGCAGATACTATAGTAGTCGAATAATACAGATTTCTCATTGTAATTTAACTTCAGGTCGGATGTCATTTCCCTTGATTTATAATTCACCCGCATACTCATAATATGTGTCAGCGGTTCGAGACTCCGGGCAGTTGCTTCTGAGGGATAAAAATGCGTTGCTCCATTCGCTGTGCCAAACCAAAGGTCTCCTGAGGGGCTTTTAAATACTGCATTAGGTTTTGCCTCAATTCCCGTAAAGCCGTTTCTTTCAGTATAAGAAAAGATCCTCTTGCTTTCAGGAAAATATCTGTTCAGCCCGTTGTTGGTGCCTATATAAATACTACCGTCTTCTCCAGTAGTAAGAAGGTTTATATTATTTGAAAGAAGTCCGTCATCCTGGGTTACCGTTGAAATTATTGATCCATTTTTAAATGCTATTAATCCCTGGCCCGTCCCGATCCATAATACACCTTTCTTATCCATTACAATTGCCTTTGGAATTATTCCCGGAAGAGCAGAAACAGGCTTAAAATCTTTTTTCACTGCATCGTATTTGATAAGACCCGGCTTTTCGCCCCTGGGTTCAGTTCCGATCCACATATTCCCATCCGGATCGCAATAAAGGGCTGTAATTCCGAATATTGTCAGGCTATCCACGAGAGTGTACCTCTGGAAATTTTGTTCATTAATTGTACCTACAGCCACTCCTTCTACCGTACCGATCCATAGATTATTTTGTTTATCTATTTCCAGTGCAGTTACCTGTTCGTCGTGGTGAAGAATTGAGTTGATATATGGTTGTGCTTCAAACCTGGAAGTCTTCATGTTGTAAAGGATAACCCCTCCTTCATTTGTCCCTATCCATAAATTTCCATCCCTGTCTTCTCTGAAAAACCTTACATCTTCGGGAATTGAATTAACAGCCTGATTATAAATTACAGTTTTTTTGACTGATCCGGGATAATAATGTGAAATCCCTGCATTTGTTCCAAACCACATTGATCCGGTTTTATCCCTAAATATTGCATTAACATTAGGATCGGGTAATATTGCTTTTTCATTGATTGTTTCAAATGCATCGCCTTTAAATATAGTAAGCCCGTTACTCTGATCAGAAATTAAAATATTGCCCTCAACATCTTCTATAATTTTATATATTTTCAAGGCTTTAAGCCCATTTTCTGTGTTAAACTTCCGGAAATTTTCTCTGTCAAAAACAGCTATTCCGCCGCCCCAGGTTCCGATCCAGATACGGCCCTGGCTATCTTCAGTTATACAGCTAACTGCATTACTTGCCACACCCATCCTGATTAAATCATAATAAACCATCCGGCTTTCAGATGTAATATATTTGTAAATTCCCCCATTATATGTGCCGAACCATTTGTTTCCTGCTTTATCTTCAAGTAAAGATGTGGTAATAAAATAAGTAGTCATATGAGGCATGCGATAACCTTCAAACTTTTTCGCCTCTTCATTGTAGCGTTTCAGACCTACATCAGTTACGCATATAAATGAGCCTCCTCTGATCAAAGTCGAACCATACACCTGATCACTAAGTCCTTCCTTCCCTCTGAATTGTTTTGCTTTAATATGTTTAAGATCACTTACTGGAAATTCGGCACGGATGGCTCCATCATTTGTTGAAGTAAACCATATCTGATTTTTAATCTGTGAAATGCTTGTAATATCTCCTGTGACTTTCAATGAGTCGAAAGCCACTTTCTCAAATCTATGACCGTTGTAGCGTGAGATCCCTCCATTAAGATGCCCAAACCAGATATAACCTAATGAATCCTCTATAATGCATTTAACTCCACCATTTGAAAGGCTGTCGTGTGATGTGAAGTTTTCAAACCTTTTCCCATCGAAGCGTGATAATCCATTTGCTGTTCCAAGCCAGATATAATCTTTTGAATCCTGAAGAAGGGTGTAAACTTTCTGTTCACTGAGACCCTGCTTGATACCATAATTATCAAAAAAATATTTCTGAGCCCCTGCCGGTAAAAATACGAAAGATAATAAAACCACAAGCCAGACAAAAAATTTTGCCTGGCTATTAATGAGGTTTAAGGGTGACATATAAGATCCTATTTTGTGATAAAGAAGAATGTCCCGTTAAAGTCGTCCAAACCCTGTATTTTACCAAACTTAGGTTTCTGCCCATTATCGGTTATAACAGCTGCAGTTACTGATTTAACAATACTTTCAATAGGAATACAGGCATTCTTATTGTTCATAAGAGTATTGGCGAATGTTGCAGTGAATTTTGAATTATCAACAGCCAGCTCATATCCTGCAGAAGAAAATACCTGTGCCGATTTGGAGCCTGCAACTTGTGTATTATCACAAGTCGGAGCATCGAGTGCAGACCGCATGGCAGTATAAAATCCTGGTCCTGATTCACATGCGTCAGAAACAACCAGCGTATGAACCACAACATCGCTATAGCCCTGTAATCCGGCTTTTAAAGAGTTGATATTGAAGTAGGTAAACTCATCATCGCGTTTTGCATCAACGGGGATCCAATAACCGACATCATTAATGAATTTACCATGACCTGCATACCATACCAATAACGACTTAACCTGATTTTTCTTAATCTGGTCGCGGAGCTCAATATTAAAGAATCTCTCCATCTCCGCTTTGGTCATGTCCTTTTTGTGAATAATATTATTTATCTGATAATTGGCAAGCGCTCTCTGAATTGTACTTACATCTTTTATAGGACCATCAAGACTTGCAAAAGTTTCATAACTGGAGTTTTCTATAAATACTACCCAGGTTCTGCCCATTGGATTATTTGAGGCCGTTCCTGAAATAGCTTCTCTGTTAAGTTTGAATTCTGTTTCTTGTCTGTTCCCATAAATATCTTCAGCAACCACGGTAAATTTATTTAGATCTGCGACGTTTAATGTCGCTGTAAATGAAGGATTTAATTCATTAGGGTTATAACTTGCCGTAAAATTTCCTACAGTGATTGATTTAATACGGCTTTCATCTGAAATTTTACCCTGAATTGCAATATTAGGAGTTGGAGTATCCAGAAGAACCTGTCCTTCATCATTCGTATATGGTGCAACTATCATAATTTTTGGAGGGTTGGTTTCGGTGCGTTTAAGAGCATAATTCAGTACCCTTTTATTATCATAATCGTCGACTGCAGAAAAAGTAATTTTATCAATGCCGGTAACATTGATATTTGCAAGAAAATCATTTTCCCCGTTTTTTTCGACAAGGATAACACTATCATTATTAATCTTAAATGATTTAATCCTGCTCTTATCTTTAAGCGATCCGGAGATAAGAAGTGTAGTTTTATCTCCTTTGATTTCAACGGTATCTTTTACCGGAATGGGGCTTATAACTGCTATTTCCGGAGGATCTGTCTCTCTGTTTAGTTCATAAAGTCTCTTCTGGGAAACTTCCAGCATCTCCCGGGCTTTCTGATCATATTTGGAAAGGACTGTAATCTTATTATAATCGGCCTTAGCCTTATCCCAATCGCTAATTTCCTCGTACGATTTGGCCCTGGCATAATATGCATCAGGAGATTCCGTTTTAAGCGCTGCTTCAAGCGAAATACATTTAGAAAAATCATTTATAGCGTTTGTATGCTGGTTAAATTCCTGGTAGCACTTGCCTCGTTCAAAATAAAACATCGGGTTTGACGGATCGATGAGGATTGTTTT
>PMNJ01000224.1 GCA_003162595.1 Bacteroidales bacterium
AGTCCTTTGAGCTGTGCAAAATACAAAGCCTGTTCACCTACCTTCATCTTTTTATATAAACCTCTCTCTTCAGGCAGATAGCCTATAAGTTGAACATCAGATGGCACCAGCTTTTTGCCATTAAGGAACAACTCCCCGGTATCTGGTCCTGTTATTTGATTAATGATCCTGATGAGTGTAGTTTTCCCGGCGCCATTTGGACCAAGGAGTCCATAAATGCATTGTTCCGGAACCGATATACTTACATTATCGAGAGCCAGCTGGTCGCCATATTGTTTTGTGACATTCTTTGCTTCAAAAAGTGCCATAAGAGATTAATTTTAAAATATTTCAAAAGAAGTGTAAATATAGAAAAAACTCTGTGAAACTCTATGCTACTCTTTGAATTGAATGTACTCAGCCCCTTTGTGGTTAATGGATTTCAACTTTTTCAACACTTCCGATTGGGGTGAGTACATCTATTCAAAGTACCCCTTCATCCTATCGAAAAAGCCTTTGTCATTTTTGTCAGGATCTGGTGTGAAAGAGTCAGAGTCTTTAAACTTCTCGAAGATCTTTAACTCATCCTTATTAATGTTTTTTGGTATCCATATATTTACATTAACAAGCAGGTCGCCACGGCCATACCCGTTGACTTCTGGTAACCCTTTTCCCCGCAGACGCAGGATCTTTCCGGGTTGAGTACCCGGTTCAATTTTTATTTTTACGTTATTATCGACAGTTGGAACCTCAACATGCGTACCGAGTATAGCATCGGGGATACTAATAAACAGGTTATAGATCAGATCGTTACCTTCTCTTATCAGTTCCGGATGTTCTTCTTCATCTATTACTACCAGCAGGTCGCCATTCATTCCCCCTCTCCTTGGGGCATTACCTTTACCACCTACAGTCATTTGCATTCCTTTACCTACGCCGGCCGGGATATTGATTTTTATTATATCTTCCTTTTGCACAATCCCTTCACCATAACAGGTGGTACATTTTTTTGTAATAATTTTACCCTCGCCACCACATGAAGGGCAGATCGATGTAGTCTGCATCTGACCAAGCAAAGTATTTGTAAGTCGGGTAACCTGTCCAGAACCGTGGCAGGTTGAACAGGTTGATAAACTTGAAGCATTGGCTGCTCCGGTACCTCCGCAGGAATCGCATGTATCGTATTTATTTACTTTGATTTTCTTTTCAGCTCCGGCTGCAATTTCCTGAAGTGTAAGCTTAACCTTTACTCTGAGATTACTTCCCTTGTTCACGCTTCGTCCGCGTCTCCCACCTCCGAATCCGCCAAACCCGCCAAATGCATCCCCAAAAATATCACCAAACGATGAGAATATATCATCCATGGTCATGCCCTGACCTGAGAAACCGCCCCCATTACTCCCCATTGCGGCATGACCATAACGGTCGTATCGGGTTTTTTTTTCATTATTGCTTAAAACTTCATAAGCTTCTGCGGCCTCTTTGAAGTTATCTTCTGATTTTTTGTCACCAGGATTCTTGTCAGGATGAAACTTCAGAGCCTGCTTCCTGTATGCTTTTTTTATCTCATCTTTTGTGGCCTCTTTCGATACTCCGAGCACTTCATAATAATCTCTCTTTCCCATCCCTTTTTGATTTTTATTTTATTTAGCCACTTTTCCTTTTGGTGATTAATATTTATATATTATTCCCCAACTATCACTTTAGAAAACCTTAAAACTTTATCCTGTAAATAATAACCCTTAAGCACTACATCTACCACTTTCCCTTTTTTATCTGCTTCCTCTACCGGAACTTTTGCAACAGCTTCATGAAGATCTACATTAAAATTGGTGTTAAGCGATTCAATTTCTTTTATTCCATTCTGTTTAAGAAAGTCGCTGAACTTCCCGTATATGATATCAATTCCATCTTTTAACTCACTACAATCTGTCGTTGAATACATATGTTTAAGGGCTCTTTCAAAATCATCCATTATTGGAAGGAAACTAAGAAGCAGGTTTTCTCCGGCATATTTTGACAGATCAATTTTTTCACGCAGTGTTCTTTTTCTGTAGTTGTCAAATTCAGCTGAAAGGCGTATATACTTATCCTGCATCTCTGCCAGTTTTTCTTCCGCTACATTCACCTCGGAGACCACTTTGTCAGAAGCGTTACCACCATCCTCTAAACCATCAGATCCATATTCTGGTGATCCTATGGAACCGGAATACTCCGATTTTCCCTCGATATATTTGTCGGGATTAGTAGTATTTTCTTTATTTTCAGTTGATTTGTCAATATTATTATTTCTTATTTCTACGTGATTTTTCATCTTCTTTTTCATCATCAAACACTGGATTTCAAGTTTATATCATTATTTAACAAATTGCCTGCCAACCCGTACGAATTGACAAAATGGCAGGGAAGACAAGGCACAACGGTACAGTGGCAGAAAGTTATAAATACTTGAATTTAGCTTTTTAATTAGCCGTTGCACCCTTGTGCCGTTACGCCTTTGAGCCATTAGATTATGGGACTCTCTGGATATCCGCACCCAGTGCATTCAACCGTTGATCGATATTCTGATAGCCCCGGTCGATTTGTTCAATATTATGGATTACACTTGTCCCGTCTGCAGAAAGAGCTGCAATCAACAGAGCCACACCTGCTCTGATATCCGGGGAAGACATAATTGTGCCTTTTAACCTGATCATTTTGTCCTGACCTATTACCGTAGCCCTGTGCGGATCACAAAGAATTATCTGGGCTCCCATATCAATCAGTTTATCAACAAAGAAAAGTCGGCTTTCGAACATTTTCTGATGGATAAGAACAGCACCTTTTGCCTGGGTCGCAGTAACCAGAAAAACACTTAGTAAATCGGGAGTCAGTCCCGGCCAGATGGCATCCGATATTACCATTATAGAACCATCAATAAAAGTCTCTATTTCATAATGTTTCTGAGCCGGTATAAAAATATCATCACCTTTTCTCTCGAAGTTGATCCCCAGACGCCGGAAAGAGTCAGGTATAATTCCAAGGTTTTCGTAAGATGTGTTTTTAATAGTTATCTCTGATTCTGTAATCGCAGCCATCCCGATAAAGGATCCGATTTCAATCATATCTGGAAGGATAGTATGTGTACATCCGCCAAGACTTGTGACGCCATCTATATAAAGAAGATTTGAACCAATACCTTCGATTTTTGCGCCCATTGAAACAAGCATTTTGCAGAGCTGCTGAATGTATGGTTCACATGCCGCATTGTATATTGTGGTCCGGCCCTTTGCAAGAACGGCAGCCATAATTATATTGGCAGTACCGGTAACAGAAGCCTCGTCGAGGTGCATATAAGTACCAGTTAATGAAGGTGCTTCAACTTTAAAAAACGGATCGGAGGAGTCAAATTCAAATCTTGCTCCAAGCTTCTGGAAGCCAGTAAAATGCGTATCGACTCTGCGTCTTCCGATTTTGTCACCTCCCGGCTTGGGAATAAAAGCTTTACCAAATCGGGCAAGAAGAGGTCCGACTATCATTATTGATCCTCTTAAACTTGAGCTTTGTGCCCTGAATTCGCTTGTCTGGAGATAATCGAGATCAACATTAACCGCTTCGAAACTTGCGACTGAATCGGATTCTCTTATTACCTTAACACCCATAGAAATGATCAGCTTTATCAGCATGCTCACGTCGCTGATATCGGGAATATTCCTTATAGTAATTTTTTCAGAAGTAAGGAGAACTGCACAGATTACCTGCAAAGCTTCATTTTTGGCTCCCTGGGGTGTAATTTCTCCCTTTAGCGGCTTACCTCCATGAACAATAAAAGTACCCATTAATGTCGGCTGTGTCCTTTTTTCTTTACGAAATTCTTATTCTGTGGTTTACCGTGAGGTTTTCCAACAGGTTTTCTTTTGACTGGAGGAATCAGTTCCCTGACTTCAAGAATTCTTACTCCCTCAGTCATTAACAATTTTCCTTTAGATAATAATTTCATGTCTTTAATTATCACCTCGTCAGCCACCTGTCCTCTGTTCCAGGTGATATATGATTTTTTCATCTGATTGACAATAAGCGTAGTAAGATATTCCTTTTTATCTCCTTCTTCCAGTTCACAGGCAGCATTGATCATGAGTTCGATAATGCGCCCATAGTGAAGAAACCGTATATCTCCCTGTTTGTAAGGCACCTGCTTCGGTTTTTCAACAAACTTCGAGGGTTCTGGAACAGGATATGGAGAATCAATATCCAGTTCAAAGCTTGCAATAAGGGCCAGATGATCCCATAATTTATGTTTAAAATCACCGACATCGCGAAGCTGAGGATTCAGGTTGCCCATTATCGAAATTATGGTCTTAGCAGCACGGTTTCTCTCAGTCCTGTCCTCGATGGTCTTGATATGATCGACCATCTTCTGAACATTTCTTCCATATTCAGGCAATGCCATCCTTTTCCTCTGAGTGTTATAATCGTAATTCATCGTGATCATTTTATTTTATGCAAAGCTAGTAATTTATAGCAAATTCACGATAGTATGCTGACCTGTAAAATAGTAAAGTAATCTGCATTATAAAATTTTGGATCAACATTATCTTTTTCATTATATACCTTTATTACCTTTGATCGCTAACCAGCAATTCTAACGAAACTATGAAAATCATATTATCCATTTCTATTTTCCTGACGTACTGGTTTACTCTTTCAGGTAAGGATGGTTATAAGCGAAATCCTTTTGTTGATATAATTCATTATGATTTTTCAATTTCTATAAGTGATACAAATAATATCATTTACGGACATACAGAAATAGATGTGAATTTTACCGGACCTGTCAAAACTCTCAAGTTTGATCTGAAAAGTAAAGGAACAGATGAAAAAGGCATGACAGTACAAAATGTGACTTTTGATAAAGGATCAATAAAATGGGATCATAATGGCGATAGAATTATGATCACTTTGCATGACTCGGTAAAGGCAGGATCACAAGGAATTTTCAGTATTGAGTACTCAGGAGTACCTGCCGATGGATTGATAATATCAAAGAATAAATACGGGGACCGTACGTTTTTTGCAGACAACTGGCCTGACAGAGCACGCAATTGGATTCCATGCGTTGATCATCCTTACGATAAAGCAACGGTAGATTTTATAATTACCTCTCCCGATCATTACGAAGTTGTCGGAAACGGATATCTTGTTGAGGAGAGCTGTATGCCTAAGCAAACAAAACTTACACACTGGAAAGAAGATGTGCCTCTTGCTACCAAAGTCATGGCAATTGGGGTCGCTCCCTTCGCTACCAGATTAGAAGGTAATGTTGATGGAACAACCGTATGGAGCTGGGTTTTCACTGAAAACAGGAAAGAGGGATTTCATGACTATTCAGTGGCCCTAAAACCTCTTGAATTTTATAGCCGGTTAATAGGGCCTTACCCCTACGAAAAACTTGCAAATGTTCAATCCAAAACAATCTTTGGAGGGCTGGAGAACGCAAGTTGTATATTTTACGCAGAGAATTCTGTTACCGGAAAAGGCAGTGCAGAAAACCTAATGGCCCATGAAATTGCGCATCAGTGGTTTGGAAATTCTGTCACCGAAAATGATTGGCATCATATCTGGCTGAGTGAAGGATTTGCAACGTATCTCACAGCCGTGTACCAGGAGAAAACTTATGGAAAAGAAAAGTTTGATGAGACCATGAAATCTGCTCGCGACCAGGTTCTTGGATTTTCTTCAGGATCGCCCAAACCGGTGGTCGATACAACAGTTACAGATCTGATGAAATTGCTGAATCCCAACTCATACCAAAAAGGAGCCTGGGTACTTCATATGTTAAGACGCGAACTCGGAGATGATCTGTTCTGGAAAGGAATGAGGTTATATTATGAAAATTTCAGAAATAGAAATGCCCTCACAAATGATCTTCAGATAATTATGGAGAAGGTAAGTAAAAAAGATCTTGGGAAATATTTTAATCAGTGGCTTTTTGTCGCTGGTCAGCCCGATTTAAAGATCACTACCGGACCTGGTGAAACAAAAGGATACACAGATCTTATAATTGAGCAGACACAGGATCATCTTTTCAGCTTTGATATTGAACTTCAGATAAAAGATATAAACGGGTCGTATCTCATCAAAATCCCCGTTTCTGACAGGATTACAAGAAGGACTCTCAATTCCGGGAAGATTCTGGAGATAAAAACAGATCCAAATATTAATCTCTTGTTCAGGATGGATCCATACCAGAGCAAAATCACAGGAAGTCCTTTAGTCCGGTAAACTAAATTGAAGGTGCGCTTGCGCAGATTATTAACCCTGAAACAAGAGCATTTTGAGAACTATCAATGTTTATGAAACACATAATGTGAGTGATAATGTTTGTGTTCCCCGTTTTCATGTTTATGAACGTGTTCATGGATCAGGTTTACACTGATCAGAAATTCTTCATCGTTCAGGATCTCCGAAGCAGTGCCGGTTTTTTGTATTGTATGTTCTTCTGAAAGAACGGCAACTCTTGGTTGCAGGTGATCAATCAGATCTAGATGATGAGTAGTGAATACGATAGTCTTACCAGCATGGTTGAGTTCAAGCAGAAGGTCAGTGAAAAATGTTTGCGTTTTAGGATCAAGACTTGAAAGAGGCTCATCAATAAGCAGAATATCAGGATTCATTGTAAGAACCGATGCAATAGCGACCTTCTTTTTTTCTCCGCCCGAGAGCATTAATACCGGCCTGTCTTTAAGGTATTCTATGCCAAGAAATGATAAGGTCTTTTCTGCTCTGTCTTCTGCATCTTTAACAGGCAGATTTAGTTGCAACGGGGCAAACAGGAGTTCATCGAAAACTGTAGGGCAAAATAATTGTATTTCGGGATTCTGGAAGATATAACCCATGCTCTGACGTAGCTTAATTCCAAAATTTTTGTCGCTTAATGATTTTTCAGATACCGGATTTCCATTGAATAAAACTTCTCCTGAATCGGGGAATATAAGTCCATTGATTATATGTAACAAGGTAGATTTCCCGCTTCCGTTCAGCCCTATTATAGCAACCATTTCACCTTTTTTTACTGAGAGGTTAATGTTTTTCAGGGCAGGAATCTTCCCGTAATAGGAATAGTCAATATTCTTTAATGAAATTATATCTTCTGTCATCTTCTATAAATAAATGATCCAGATACCTAATATGACAATAATAATGAGAGCAACAAAATCTATAGATGAAAGTTTTTTTCGTGAATGAAGTAATACTTTTCCCTGATACCCTCTCGAAACCATTGCATAGTAAGTGTTTTCATAAATCAGCATAGATTTTTTAAAAATAAAAAAAATTCTTCCGCTGACCAGCTCTCTGATCCTGCTGTTCTTAATGTTCCCCGATAGCCTGGATTTCAGAGCAAAGTAAGTTTCTTCAATTATCCTGGAAAGAATGAAGATGTATTTATAAGCAAGCGAAATGATCATCATGAAAGTATCGGGAACACCCAGTATTTTGAAAGATTTAATAAAAGAGGGGAACGATGTTGTAAATACGATGAGCATTGCAAAAGAAACAGAATTAAATATTCTGAGAAAGATCAACGACACAACCTTAAATCCGTTTTCAGTAAAACCTATATTCTGTGGAATTGTATAAATCCAGAAATGCAAAGGTTTATTTATTGTAATAATGTTAAAAATGATTTTGCCCGGAGTAATAATATTGAGAGATGCCGGCAAGACAACTATAAAACCAAATATAGTGGCCAGGAAAAATATTTTTTTGTACACCCTGAAAATTTTTAATCTGGCAATAATGAATAATGAAAAAATAAATATTGTAATAATTAGTTGTGCCTCAAGATGACTGACAATACTGATGATGAAAATAGAATAAATCATCACAATAAGTTTGACATAAGGATTGATCCTTTGAATGACATTTTCTTTTGATGCATTTTCTGCCTGAACATAAATAGATTTTACTGCTGATGCTGTATTCATTATAGTCTTATCAAGAAAGGAAAGTCTTGCCCTTTTTGCTTTTTGGAATTCAGGTTGATCATTTACCGGTTGAAGCAAATATGATGGAATTTTATTTTCCATTCCTGACAATTAATTTGGAGATTAAAAACATGACAATATATGAAATAGTTGCCCCGAGTATCCCTGATACAATATAATAGCCAGATTTATGTATTATCGATCTATCCGCTTTTTTAGCATCGTAATCAGGTAGAGGCGCTTTCCATATATCAGAATATTTTGCCAGTCCTGCAGGCACATAGCCTACCAGTTCCTTAACTGTCTGAGCTGACCATTCACCCCATGCATCACCGGCATTAAAATATGCAGGCAGCATAATTCCTACAGGAGTTATCAGACACAATAACAGCAATATTACAAGGATTTTCTTTTGAAGTTTATTTATTTTTATCTCTGTTTCTGAAAGCATATATCAATGTTGGTTCAGTTTTCAAGAAGTAGTTAACGATTATTGCTGTAATAATACCTTCAACAATTCCAAAAAGCAACATATGTTCAATTGCCATCGCAGGAACCGCAATACTCAGATCATATGGACAATACAAAGCTTTGCCATCGGGAGTGGAAGCTATTAGAGGCTGGATGCCAAGTTCCCCTGCTGTAAGAATTGCAGCCATCACCAGACTAAGATACCCTGAAATAAATGCGGCAAAAGAGACTCGTGATTTTCCTGAGGTGTTTTTGCTGAAAAGCTTAAAGATGTAATAGGCTGTAAATGGCATAAAAACGGCCATATTAAAACAGTTAGCGCCAATAGCAGTAATTCCGCCATCACCAAAAATAAGCGCCTGTATTATTAGAGCTACAGACACTGCTAACATAGCTGCCCATGGTCCAAATATGATAGCAATTACTGCAGAACCTACTGCATGCCCGGTTGTTCCACCCGGTACTGGTAAATTAAACATCATTATAATAAATGAGAATGCTGCTGCCATTCCAAGATATGGGATATTACGGGCAGAAACTTCATTTTTGACTTTTTTTATTGCGATAGCTGCCGCTGATATAAACACTCCAAATAACGGAATATATGTTTGTGGGCTTAAATAACCATCGGGAATATGCATAATTTATCCTTTAAATAACTTTACCAAATTCCGGGTGTCAAAAAACTAAAATTATATTAATTACTTAACACCCAGGAGTTTCCGTCAAAAGTATACTCCTTTATGTCGATGTTTTGTTCATTAAAAAGCTTTCTCGAATCGCTGATGAATTTTTTCATATGGAGGTAGGCTTCAGGTTTGTCAAAAAAATCAGGCTTGTTTTCAAACTCGGAGCAGGGCAGGATAAAGAATTTCTTTCTGTATTTTTCAATAGGAGCATAAACCCACGTAAGGTAATATCCTGCATTTGAAATGTTATATTTTTCACCTATTCTTGTAAGCTCAATTCTTACCATTGACCCTCCATCGGTTTTTGGTTTTCTCTGGTTCGATACAAAATTACCCAGAGAGTAGATTACCACATCATCATTTCCTGTAACATTATTTTTTGTTCTGACCATTTTCTGCAAAACATGCGGATGAGAACCAATTACCATATCTACACCAATTGATTGGAAGTACAATGCGAGATCAGTCTGGGTTTTTGACGGAATTGTATCATATTCTGTCCCCCAGTGCAAAAAGAGAATGATGATATCTGCATTTTTATCTTTTGCTTCGTTAATATCTCTGGTAATCAATTCTTTATCAAGCATATTGACAATTACAGGTTCGGGGACAATTATTCCGTTTGTACTAAAGGTGTAATTTAAAAGAGCGATGGATGTCCCATTTTTGTGAATCATCAATGGAGTGAGACTATCACGGCATGATGAATTGAGAAAGGTTCCTGTGTGCGGAATTCCGATACTGTCGAGTTTATTGATAGTACTTATTATGCCCTTCTTTCCTCTGTCGGCAGCATGATTATTTGCGGTGACAAGATAATCAATACCGGCATTTTTACAGGCTACGGCAAGATCAGCGGGGGAACTGAACTGTGGATACCCGGTGTACGGGGGACCGCCAAGTGTTACCTCAAAATTAGCAATTGCAATATCGGCACCGGCAATAACAGGCTTTATGTATTGGAAAACATCATCATAATTATATAAATGTGTCTCCCTGTTCTCTGCTGACCATATCTGCTCGTCATGACCCATGATGTCTCCAATAAAAAGAAGAGAAATTCTGTCTGCGGAGGTTTGCTGACTCTGGCTTTTTGCTGAAAGAAAGACAAAAATAAAAAGAGATAGCAGCAGTGCAGATTTGAGATTAAATGATATCCGATTCATAAGTCCTCTCTTCAAGTTATAGATTATCAGAATATAGTTCTAAAACTGACGTTGATTGGTTCAAAGATACATCAAAACGTGCAGCGTTTTTTTCAGCTCAAATATAACTTATCTTTCTTATGTTTTTGAGTTCATTTCCAAAAGAGATTGGTTTGTCCTTTGCAGGCATTCATTTTGTACTTTTACGAATAAGTATTTTATTTGAATCCCCGAGAGCGCATTCTTAGTTGCTTGCTGCGGAGTCAGCGANNGCATGCTGCGAAGAGCTTCAATCCGCATTTTCTCTATTAATAAACCAGGAGAAACTGACTTAGAATAATCAAATGCAAAAGATCAGAAAAAAAATAAGGATCATTGACTGGAGAAAGATACTTTTGATTTCATGGCCATTTTTGCTTGCTGCGCTTGTTTTTCTTAGCATTCAATTTGCAATCAGAAACCCTGAATTTGTGGAACATTATTATTCGAAAAGACTCTATCCATCTTTTGCAAAGTTCTTCTCCTCATTTAATAACCTGATTCCGTTTTCTTTGTGGGATGTCTTTTGGGTATTGATTGTGTTATTGATAATCAGCGGATTAGTTCTGATTGCAGTAAAAAAAATAAAACCTGCTTGGTTTATCTTGCGGACTCTTCAATTACTGGCACTAATTTACTCATTGTTTTACATTGGATGGGGTTATAATTACTTCAGACCAGAGATTGAGAAAAGAATCGGATGGGAGAGCCTAAAACCTGATGAACTTATTTTTCGGTCAATCCTCGATTCAGTAATTACATACGCCAACCGCGACTATACAGTAATTTCATCTGCTGATTACTCAAAGATTGATAGTCTTGTTGAGGAATCTTACCGAATGAACAGCATCGGATTAGGCATCGATTTTCCAAACGGTACAAGGCGACCAAAAACCATGATTTTCAGTTCATTTTATGGAAAATTAGGAGTAAGCGGCTATTTCGGACCATTTTTTAACGAGATTCATGTAAATTCATATCTGCTTCCGATGGATTATCCTTTTGTTCTTGCCCATGAGAAAGCACATCAGTTTGGAGTTACAAGCGAAGCCGAGGCTAATTTTGTCGCATTTATAATTTGTGTAAAATCAGAAGATCTGCGGCTGAAATATTCAGGATATCAGTCTTTGCTTTTCTATTTTCTTAAGGATGCATCTCAGATGAATGATTATAAGGGATATTTAAATAAAGTCGATAAAAATGTTATATCTGATTTACGATTCAGACAGAAATATTACCATAACCTGGAGAACAAGAAATTTTCGGACATGCAAACAGCAGCGAATGATATTTACTTAAAAGCTAATAAGATTGAAAAAGGAGTTAAAAATTACGATCAGGTTGTCTCTTTGGTGATAAACTGGTACTATAATACTAACCGAAACAAGGAATAAACCTGAAAGGGTTTACAAAACTATCTCTTAAAAAGTATTCCTGATAAGCCGGGTCTTAAAATCTTAATAATTATTAACTTTGCCCACTTTATTTTAAGAATACCTGTTAAAAATGCAGGGCTTATTCATGAGAGGAAAAGAACATCATCTTGATATTAAAAAGCTGTCTTTTGCAGGTCTGATAATTACTCTCGGGGTAGTTTACGGCGATTTAGGTACAAGCCCTTTATATACCATGAGGGCGATTCTTCTCGCCGGGAAAGACAATATTAATGAACTGCTAATTTACGGATCTTTGTCATGCATATTCTGGACTCTTACACTTCAAACCACAATAAAATATGTCCTGATTACTCTTCAGGCGGATAATAATGGAGAAGGAGGAATTTTTGCACTTTTTGCACTTATCAGGAAAAAATCGAGTTGGGCAGCCATTCTTACGATGGCCGGAGGAGCTGCACTGCTTGCAGATGGAGTTATAACACCTTCAATTACTGTTACATCGGCTATTGAAGGTTTAAAGCTTTTTGACAACAACATTCCGGTAATTCCAATTGTTCTGATCATTTTCGGGGCGTTATTCTTTATTCAGCAGTTTGGCACCAATTTTGTCGGAGGTTCATTTGGCCCCATAATGGTTGTCTGGTTTTCAATGCTGGGGATCTTTGGATTTTCACAACTCATTCATTATCCTGATATATTTCGGGCCGTCAATCCGGCATTTGCAATAAAATTCCTGAGTGATTATCCTGGAGGATTTATTCTCCTGGGAGCTGTTTTTCTATGTACAACAGGAGCTGAAGCGCTCTATTCCGATCTTGGTCACTGCGGAAGAGCCAACATAAGAGTTTCATGGATTTTTGTAAAGATAACTTTGTTGCTGAACTATTTTGGACAGGGAGCATGGGTAATGATGCACAATGTTTCCGGCATTGATTTGAATCCCTTTTACTCAATTATGCCACTGTGGTTCCTTCTGCCTGGGATATTAATTTCTACAGCTGCTGCCATTATTGCAAGCCAGGCACTTATAAGCGGATCATATACTCTTCTCAGTGAGGCTGTTTCTCTTAATTTCTGGCCCAAGATCAGGATATTACATCCAACTTTTATCCAGGGTCAGGTCTATCTGCCATTTGTAAACTGGTTCCTTTGGATCACCTGCAGCCTGGTCGTATTCTTCTTTAAAGAGTCTTCAAACATGGAGGCTGCTTATGGATTAGCAATCACTATTACGATGATAATGACGACTTTATTGCTGTCGTATTATTCATATCAGAGAGGATGGAACTACAGGCTGGTTTTATTAATGCTGACTGTATATCTTACAATTGAAGGAAGTTTTTTAATTGCTAACCTTCACAAATTCAAGTACGGAGGATGGTTCACGCTCTTACTGGCATCTCTATATTTTATCATAATGTATGGATGGTATTTCGGAAGGAAATTGAAAAACAGGTATGTAACATTTAAGGATCTCTACAAATATATCGATTTATTTAAGGATTTATCACGGGATAGTTCCGTTCCTAAATCGGCAACGAATCTCGTATATATTATAAAAGCCAACAGGCCGGATCAGGTTGAATCAAAAGTGATCTATTCAATTTTCCAGAAGCAACCTAAGAGGGCAGATACTTACTGGTTTATTCATGTCGACAGGACAGATGAACCTGACAGAATTGATTACCATGTCAACCAGATCATACCCGGAGTATTGATAAGAGTTGATTTTCATATAGGATTTAAGGTTGAACCAAAGATCAATCTTTATTTCAAGGAGGTACTGGAAGACATGCTGGCAGCTGGAGAAATAAAGCTTGAGAGCACGTTTGACTCTCTGAAAAAACACTTAATGCCTGCCGACTTTAAATATATTCTCATCGACAGGATAATGCCTAACGATTATAAACTTTCAGCCATGGAAAATGTTACCCTGGCGCTTCACCGTTTATCGAGGCTGCTGTGTATTTCTGATGTAAGAGCTTTGCAGCTTGATTCAGCAAACACAATCGAGGAGCAGGTTCCTATTACTATTGATCAACCCGTTGAGACGAGAATAACCCGGATAAATTGAATCCCCGCGAGCGCATTCTCAGTTGCTTGCTGCAGAGTCAGCGAGCATCAAGTCCCGCTGAATATCTCCTCCGAATTCAGTAGCAAGTCCACGTACTGTGCTCTTTTATAAACAAACGGATTACTTGTGAGCCTGTTGTTAGATAGTTTGCCTCTGAAATCATCCAGCCTCTTATAGTTTTTATTATCCATCCATTCCTCCAATTCTCTTCTGATATAATTTAACTGCATAAGGCCATTTTTATATACCGTGCTCACGACCTGCACACATGTTGCTCCCGACAATAACAACTTAATAACATCTTCACCGCTAAAGATCCCATGAGTGCTGCATATATCAGCCTTGATGTTATCAAATAATAGTCCTGCATATCTCAACGATTGTTTATAATCGCCTGTATTACTCAGATGTGAGGATTTAATATGCTTTTCAATGCTAACATTTATATCGGGCTGGAAAAAGGAATTAAAGAGAACAAAAGCATCTGCACCGGCTTTGTCAAGTTTTTTAATAAAATTCAGAATATTTGAATAATCGGGACTTAATTTTACACTAATCGGGATTGAAATATTTTGTCTGATCTCTTTCAGAGTATTAATCTGAGCGTCTTCGATCTCTTTGGCATTCTTCTTAAAATCCATAGGAATCTGATAAAAATTAAGTTCAATTCCATCGACACCAGTTTCTTCAATAAGTCTGGCATATTTGAGCCATGTATCGTTGTTTATTGCATTAAGACTTGCTATCAGAGGAATTGATAAGCTCTCTTTTGCCTTTCTGATATTCATGAGATGTTCATCAGGACCTGCGTGCTCAATATTCGGATGAATCTGAACCATTTCTGCATTTAGATCATTGAATTCGGTTAATCTTTCATCCAGCTGAAATCTCTCAAGTTGAATTTGTTCCTCGAAAAGTGATCTGTAAATAATTGCTCCGGCTCCAAGTTCTTCAGCTTTCTTAAGATTATCCAGGTCCGTTACCAGATTGGAAGCGCCTAAAATAATGGGGTTATTCAGTTCGATCCCCATGTACCTTGTTTTGAGTTTATTCATGAGTGTAATTTTTAAAATATCATTCTACACAATCCTCATCCAACACAGTCAATATTTGAAGATAAACAAATTCATAACTTTCATTGTTCATATTTAATACTTCTTTATTTCCTTTAATAAGAAAGTCTGCTTAGGCTGAAAGTTGTTCTAGATGAAACCTGTCGTAACCAAAGCGACAGGTTTTTTATTTGTAAGCGAGTAAATAAAAAATGCGAATACAAATTCAAGTATATTTTATAGCGACATTTTTACTCCATTGGTCTTTAACCAATTTTCATGTTCCCTGAAGTTTGGCATCTTCTTACCGAGTTCATTCCAGAATTCCGCTGAATGATTCGGATATTTCAGATGCACCATTTCATGAGTGATAATGTAGTCCAGGACTAAAACAGGGGCCATAACACATTTCCAATGAAAATTTAGTTTATTATTTGGAGACCAGGATGCCCAACGATTTTTTAATTCAAAAACTTTAAAAGATGTTGGCTTAGCCATAATTCTCTAATTTCTGAATTATTGTAAAGTTTAATTTGATTTACAAATTCTCTTTTAAAATCTGACCATAGTGTATGAAAATCTTCCATGAGATTAAATTTAGAATTTTGCCTACTCTGATAAGTTTTCGGCAGCCCTTAAATCATATTTATTTCAAAAATAGTCGTCATGCATGTCAAGCCATGTCGTCCTCACATAAATCTTTTTGTTGACAGAGATTTTAAAGTTACATTATCTTTGTTATTTTGTTATATAGTAGACAGGGTTGGCAGAAAAAGCATCCCAATGAATCGGATCAAGTTGTGATTGTCAGACTTACGCAGTTGAACTATTATAGAGTTCTTGTGTTAATAATATAACAGCAACAAAATAATATATGATTAATATCCCAAGAACAGATAAAAAAAGAGTCGTAATCGTCGGGTGTGGATTTGCCGGATTAACTCTCGCCAAAAAACTCAGAAACACAGGTTATCAGGTAGTTATTCTTGACAAACATAATTATCACCAGTTCCCACCGCTTTTTTACCAGGTAGCTTCCGCCGGACTTGAAGAGAGTTCAATACTTTTCCCTCTTCGCAAGATATTCCAGCATTATAATGATTTCCATATAAGGAAAGTAGAGGTAAAATCGGTGGACACTGCCGGCAATACTCTGTCAACATCTTCGGGAGAGATCGAATACGACTATCTTGTGCTTGCTCATGGTGCTACCAATGCATATTTCGGTTCTGAGCAGATGCAGAAATATTCAAGAGGGATGAAGACTATTGCAGAAGTACTTGATCTGAGAAATTCCCTTCTGATGAACTTTGAAAACGCGCTTACAGCTCAAAATGCTGAAGAACGTGAGATGCTTATGACTATTGTAATTATTGGTGGTGGTCCGTCAGGAGTCGAGATTGCGGGAGCCCTGGCAGAAATGAATAAATATGTCCTTTCAAAAGATTATCCTGAGTTTAAAGAGATAAGGGCAAAAATATACCTTATTGAGGCCTTTGACAGAGTATTAAGCTCGATGTCTCAGAAATCTTCAGATAAAGCCAGGGGTTTTCTGGAAAAAATGGGAGTGCAGGTACTTGCAAATACAAAGGCAACCGGTTGCGATGAAAAAACAGTATTTATAGATTCAGGAAAAAGCATAAATACGGGTATGATTATCTGGACTGCAGGTATTGCGGGAAACAGTATGGTAGGGCTTAATCCTGAATGTTTTACAAGAAACGGGAGGATAAGAGTCGACAACTATAACAAAGTATCAGGATATTCGAATGTCTTTGCTCTTGGTGATATCTCTCTGCAAACTGAAGAAAAATATCCTAAGGGACATCCTCAGGTTGCACAGGTAGCCATTCAGCAGGCTCAGCTTCTGGCTGAAAATCTTGTCAGAATGAAGAGCAATAAACCTTTAAAAGAGTTTAAATACAAGGACTTAGGCACTATGACAACTATTGGAAGAAATCTTGCGGTAGTTGAACTTCCATCTCTGCATTTTCAGGGTGTTTTTGCCTGGTTTATCTGGATGTTCATTCATCTTATGAGCATAATAGGGGTAAAAAATAAACTCCTGATCTTTATCAACTGGGCATGGAAATATTTTACCTACGATCAATCCACCAGACTAATTCTCAGACCTAAGGGTTGTGCAGATATATCATCAAACAATTACTCGATTCCTGAATAGAGTTTCATAAACTGAACCCTTTCAATAGCTGCCGGATTTTCGAGGTTAGATTTGCTAAGCCTGGCTCTGAATGAATCGACATTGTCAAATTTGTGCTTCTTCATCCAGGCTGATGTACCCTTTAGAATTTCGGGAATAACATCAAATCCTTCTTTGTATAATGCTGATGCAATCTGTACTGTGGTTGCCCCTGCCAGCAATTGTTTTATAAAGGCTTTATGATCATGTACTCCGGTTGAAGCTGAAAGATCGCAACCGACATTACCGGATAATATTGACATCCATCGGAGGGTATGGGTAAATTCTTCCGGTGTACTATAGATCGGGCCATGACTCAGGTCTATCTTATCAATATCTATATCAGTATTATATGGTCTGTTGAACAGAACAAGTCCTTTAATACCGCACTCTGACAATTTCCTGACCGATTGAGCCAGTGATGAAAAATAAAATCCGATTTTCACAGATATTGGCAGATTGACATAATTTCTGACTTCACGGATTATATCATAATAAATCTTCTCATTGTCTTCGCCGCTTCTTCGCCAGTCAGATGGCAGAATATAAATATTAAGCTCGAGTGCATCAACGCCTGTCTCCTCAATTTTTTTGGCAAAGGAATGCCAGTCCTGGTTTGAAACACAGTTAATGCTTGCAATTACTGGAATGTCAACGGATTCTTTTGCTTCATTCAGGAAACTAAGATATTTTCCGAGTGTATTACGCTTTGCAAAATCGTATATATATGAATAAGCTTCATCATAGTCATAAATTCTTTTGCTTAGTAT
>PMNJ01000195.1 GCA_003162595.1 Bacteroidales bacterium
TTTTATTCCTGTTTTGAGATCAATTTATCAATGATTAACCTTTCAGTAAAAGCATATAAGATTTCTTAATGCTGTAAGAAATCACGGGATCTTCTTCCATCATCCTTTCATAATGCTCTTTTCCAATCGTTTGGAATATTTCCTTGAATACCTCAAATAATGTCTGAGGTTTTTCATTAGCGATTCTTTGATAACACATTCCATCTAAAGCGGTTAGTATATGGCTTTCGTCGTTAATTGGATATTCCGTCCTGATTGACCCCCAAAAGTTGACTGCCCGGTTTTTAACATTTACCATACCTTANNCTGCATAGATATTAACTCCATTTTTTTAATCCGGACCTGTTCCTCAAAGATTCACCGTTAAGTTCAATTCTTTGGGTATGAAGTACGATGCGATTAAATATGACAAATTCATAAACTGCCATCTGCCACCTCTTTTAACTCACCACCTCACCAGTTCGCCAGCTCACTAGTTCTCCCCACCCCGAATGGGGATAATGGTACTAACATAATTAATTATTTGTACTTTTTATAAGACCCTTTCTTTGTTCTTCTTGGATATTGTCTGCCATGATCTCTTTTAATTAGAGTCTGTCTTTAAACTCAAATTGTTAATAAATACTGAGGTTTGATAGGATATATGAAGAAAGTTCCCAGTAATTTCGAATCAAAGATAATGAATCTATGAAAATATTCAACGGTTTGCTTCTGAAGTTCGAAAAGCCTGATTGGTCTGGTAATCCTGAGTTTTGTGTGATTGATACTATTTTGGAATCGCGGCCTGATATCATTTTGATGCTTAGATCGGACATTATAGGGGATGAGAAAGCTTCAACTTTTGGACGACAAGACACACCCAGTGTTGAACAAATTGCCCGTGCTGCGATTTTCAAAGAAATGCGTGGGATGGATTACAGGGAACTGGAATACGCTCAAAGCGATTCGAGGATCTGTGAAGCCTTTATAAAACTCGAAGGAAGGGATCCATACAGTTTTCAGTTGTTTCAAAAATACATTTCCAGGATTAATCCGGAATCTCTTCATCGTTTACTTGTGGAGATCAATAAAATAGCCATAAGCGAAGGATTGGAAGATGTGAAAAGTGTTTCACAGGATTCTACCGTTGTAAAAACAAATATTCATTATCCTACGAATAACTCCCTTGTCTGGGATTGTATAAAAACGAGCACCCGGTTATTGGAGCAATTGAAACAAGAGATTGATACACTTGATTTTATTGATTACACGAAATCAGCAAAGAAGACCTTTTATGAAATCAATGTTAATCGCAAAAATAAGGATCGGTATGATTTATTTTGTAAGCAGTTGATCCTTTTTACCAAAGTAATCAATCAAACGTCCAACGCGATAAAAAAAAAGTCCACGAGTATTATCGCCTGGGGCATTCAGGAAGAACTGACTAAATTGCTGAGCCTGATGGTACAGGTATATAATGTAGCCTATCGCAAGGAAATTAATGGGGAAAAAGTCCCCAGTGAAGAAAAACTGTTTTCGATTTATGAACAACACACCGACATCATTGTGAAAGGGCAAAGGGAAGTGCTGTTTGGCCATAAAGTAAACCTGGCTGCAGGAAAGAGCAATCTTGTCCTGGATTGTCAGGTTTTGCAGGGCAACCCGGCGGACAAATCATTGTATAAACAAACCATTGACAGGGTTATTCAAAATTATGAGATCGTTCCGCGGGACAGTGCTACCGATGGAGGATATGCCTGTTTGGCAAACCTTGAGCATGCCCAGAAAGCGGGCGTTGTAAATATTGTGTTTAATAAGGTTGTTGGCAGTATGCAGAATATTGTCAGCAGTTTGAACATGGAAACACGTTTGAAGAGATGGCGCAGCGCCATGGAGGCAATAATCTCGAATATTAAGCGTGGCTTCAATATCCGTACTTGTAGTTGGAAGGGCTGGATTCACTTCCAGGCTAAAGTTCTTTGGAGTGTTTTGGCATATAACTTCAGGGTGATGACCGCCTTAATTCTTGACCGGCTTAAATCTGATCCTCTGGTCAGCTGATTATCTAAATGACCAGTAAAAACAGGCGTTTTGAATATTTAACCTATAAACAGGATGAAACAGATATGCGTGAAATTTCAAAATCCAGCGGATGTTAACAAATTAAGCTGGGTTTTTAACAGGGTTTTGGTCTAAAAACACTGACTAAGGATTTTATTTTGCGAAAATTCCCTCTGAGCATCAAAAATCAGTCGGTTATCAACAAAATGAGGGACTGTATGGACAGACACTAATTAACAAAACTACGCTTCCAAATTTAAGAAAAGTTATTCCCTGTTTTCTCGTTGATACAAAGCAAAATTAACCATAATTACNNGATATTTTAATGCATATTCACAAGCAACGATTTTACCTGTTTTTCAGTTTGGGCTTTCATCTTCCTTATATTTCAGGCAGGAAGAGTACTTTTGTCAAATCTCTGCCAGTACGATCAGAAATCACTAATTATTGAAACCTTTTTCCGCAATAGAAGTAAAATAATTAGATATTTTTAACTTCTCATATTTTTGAACAGTCAGGAGTTTTTTATGATCACAACAAAGTATTTCCGCGTTACATTTCTACTCATTACCC
>PMNJ01000141.1:0-303 GCA_003162595.1 Bacteroidales bacterium
AAAACTAACTATAGCAAAAAAGTTCTTTATGCTGCTGTATTACTTGTGGTTGTTGCCAATACAATTAATATCGGCGCGGATATTGGTGCTCTTGCGGCCGCGGCCCAACTGATAATTCCAATCAATTTTGTCATTTTAACTTTAGGNNTTTTTCTTCATCATTACCGGAGTCTTAGGTACAACAATTTCTCCTTATATGTTTTTCTGGCAAGCTTCGGAAGAAGTTGAGGAGGAAAAAGAGCTTCATTTAATTAGTCGATATGGAAAGCCTAAAATTGGAGGAAAATTTATCAGAAATCTGCG
>PMNJ01000141.1:362-6543 GCA_003162595.1 Bacteroidales bacterium
TTTAACATGAAAGAAGGGCTTAACCTCAAATTAAAGAAAGCTCATGGTTTTTATGGCGTAATTACTATTGCAACGCTTATTGGTTTAATGATTAATTTTATGGGCATTGATCCGATTAAAGCCCTGGTTTTTACTGCTGTTTTTAATGGAGTGGCCGCTGTACCTTTAATCTTTTTGATCGCCAGAATCGCCCGCAATAAAAAAATTATGGGTGAATACCGCAGTGGGTGGTTGTCTAATACTACAGTTTGGATTACATTCATAGTTATGCTGGTATCTGCGGTTGCGATGTTTTATACTTTAGCCCGAGGATAATGTGAACTTATTACTTTCTTCATTTATGAATGTTATTAGTGTTAATTATGACGAAATGGATAAATATATTGGTAGTGCTTTCATGCAATTGTCTGGCACATTTGCGGACTCGTATCAATTCATGCTAAATCCCAAAATTGTAAAATAGCAAGTATGACTGGAAAAAACGGTGAAAGGTGGTCTACATGACCGATTTTTACAGAAAGAGGCAAACATCGATTAATATCGGATATCTGGTAAAAAATGTTTGAGTTCATCATCTAAGGAATCTTCTATTGCGTAAAAGTCTTTTGATGCAATTGGCATTGAATGTGGTACTCGCAATTAAAGTTGATGTTGCGAACCACATGCATGAGGACGTGGTAAATTTTTGCTGGTTTACTATTGCATTTCAGTTGATTGTCTTGGAAGGACTGGTTAATTTTTACCTACCTTTGTTTAAATTTAAACAGATTGTTGTAAAATTTTTAGGATATAATATCCCCAGCCCTCACCAGATTGATTCTAGTCAATTCTGGGAGAGTGTAAAGTGGTTTAAAATGTAGAAGGTTGGCGGAATATGATCTATCGATGGCGACCTTAAATTATTGTAAGAATATTAATTGCACTTATAGCCTTATTTTACCACTTCAAAATCCGGTCTGCTTTCATCGAACATCCAATAAAAACAACAAATATTTAACTCCGGGTTGGGGTGGTCAATTTATTCCGGACAAATAGGGGCAGGGTCGATGGCTTTTCCACAAATTGACCCAAACGCAGACAAATAGTCTAGTTATACAGCATTTTGTTTGATATTGTTCCGAGATGGTGATTCTCAACTTTAAGTAATCAAGAACCACTGAAAATCAACAGTGCTAATTCCATTCACCATATACCAATTAATAGACCTAGGATGGATGGGTTATTAATATTTATGCTTGGAGAAATTGACAAGAGATAATTTACTAATTTTAAGTAAAAAAGTTATGTCCTGGCCTTTACGAGCTTATGCAATTGTATAAATTCCATAAAATTATATTGAAATGAACAAAAAGATTAACGGATCAACAGAGGGTTCGCAGATAGTAAATATCGCTGCATTAATAATCATTTTTGCAGGAGTGATTTATGCAAAATCAATCATCACGCCTTTTTTACTCGCACTTTTCATAAGTATCATTTGTGCACAACCAATTTCCTGGCTGGAAAAAAACCGAATCCCCAGATGGCTAGCACTTTTCATTGTAATATTGGGATTAATTGTACTTTTTTCTGGATTTACTTTCATGATCGGAGGAACAGTATCATCCTTTTCAGGCAACCTTTCAAAATATGAATCTACCCTTACAACGATCAGTAACTCATTTATTCAATATTTAAATGAGCAAGGCCTAAAGATCCCCAAAGATGAGATATCTAATCTTGTTCAACCAGCAAAAATTCTGGAATATACGGCAAGTGCTTTGAATACATTGTTCAATATGATGGGTAATACCTTNNTTTCTACGATTTTAAAAAATATCAGAAACTACCTTGGGATAAAAACCTTGTTATGTTTATCAACAGGAATTCTTATCTATTTAGCATTACTTATTATTGGGGTTGACTATCCTCTCTTATGGGCATTGATTGGAGGCCTGATGTATTATATTCCGAATATCGGATCTATTGTTGCTACGATTCCAACAGTTCTTTTTGCATTGGTACAACTCGGATTAGGTGGCGCTCTCTGGACTCTGGGCTCGACTGTGCTTATCCACAATATTCTTGGAAACTTTATTGAACCCAGGATCATGGGAAAAGGTTTAGGTTTGTCAACTCTGGTTGTATTCCTGTCTCTTCTATTTTGGGGATTTATACTGGGAATAGTGGGTATGATCCTGTCAGCTCCCTTCACCATGACCATTAAAATCATTCTCGAACAGAATGAGAAAACAAAATGGCTCGCAATACTTTTAGGAACACCGGCTGAAGCCAAAACCTTTCTCCAAAATAGAGAAATGATTGAAGGACAGCAATATGAGAAATCACATTTGAAGGATAACTGAAGCTATAAATAAGTCGTTCGGATTGCTATTTTTATATCATTACAGAATACATAGGTTTAGACTATGCAACTCATATAACTAGATTATTTCTGAATTCTCAAGAATCACAGAAAATAAAAAGAACAAAATTCCTTTCCAGTTTAAAAAAGTTATTATATGAATTTTTAAAGATAAAATCATAATAAATCCGCAGTTCCTGGGGTCTAAAGAATCAAAGTCCCCTGGATTGCAGAAAGATTGTATCCTCCTTACCAAATCATTTATGCAAAGAAATAATTATCAGATAGTAGAATGATAATTTTATTCAATTCTTACTTTAATAGCTATATCTTTGATTACAATACAAAATGTATCTTAAGGATGGATTTTCTGAAATTATACATAAAAAATATGGTTTCTATTCGTTGCCAGATGGTAGTTAAATCCGAACTTGAAAGACTTGGAATTAATTACACTAAGGTTGAAGTGGGTGAAGTTGAGATAATATCCAAAGTTTCAAAAGATCAGTTGTACAGTCTGGCTGCTGCTCTTAAATTGACCGGTCTTGAACTGATGGTCGATAATAAGTTAATCCTGGTTGAAAGAATTAAAACTATAATTATTGACCATATCCATAACAGTGAAGGACAACTTAAAATAAACTTTTCCGATTTTCTGAGTAAAAAACTCAATTACAATTTCAACTATCTTTCCAATCTTTTTATCGAAGTTAAAGGGACTTCTATTGAGCAATATTTCTTGTCCCATAAAATAGAAAAGGTAAAGGAACTGCTTGTTTACGATGAACTCAATTTAACCGAAATTGCATGGAAACTGAATTTCAGCAGCGTGTCCCATCTATCAAATCAATTCAAGAAAATGACAGGGCTTACACCTTCTCACTTTAAAAATCTTAAGACAAAAAAACGGACTTCTCTGGAAAACCTGTCCAAATAGTGTTGAGTGATTTTTTAAATTGAGCAAAAACACCGGTTGCTCCAATCAGAATGTTTATAGTTCCGACTAATGTTGCCCAAACAGAATTTTTAGTTTCAGATGCCTTTTCAATCATTTTCTGAATTTGATCTGCAGTATTTTTTCTGAAAGTAGCTGCGATTTGACCACCAACTTGAGTATTAACGGCATCTCTTCCAAAAAAACAACCTGTTAGTGAAACTATCACCACATGCACCGGATTAGGCTAATTGCTATGTAAAGAATTTGTTGAAAAACATAGTGGGAAAATTTGAGTAGAGAGTGAAGAAGGAAAGGGGAGCGATTTTAAATTTACTTTGCCAGTTTCTGTCGAACATACCAAATGGCATAAATAATTGATGGATAGAAATATCCTATAATCTGAAAGGAAGCAAATCTATAATAAATTCAACACAATTTTATCCAAAACCTGTCATAAACCTGCAGCATAGAAAAGAGTAACAATTTTTGATCTTGTAACTCTTTTTTATGAGCCAGGTACTAGTAGATATTTATTTTATATAAAATAGTTATTTTCTATAAAATAGTCGAGCATCCTTAATAGTATTTGGGGTATTATATATAAATATACTGGGATAATCTATAATATACCTGAATTGAAAAACTGTCTGGAACATGATGAATGGAAAAACTCGTGGCCTTGACTAAATCAGAAAATTTAGAAGGACTAAGGCAGAACAAGAACATCCTGCCTTTTCGAGAAAATGATTAAAGATCGTATAATGAAGGAGAACTATACAATCATTTAGCATCTAATGATTTTGAATTATCAAACAAATATTTTGCATTTGCTATTTACTACACATTTCGTAGCAAATTGCAAATAAATATAAATGGCAAAAGACAAAAATCCATATAATTACATTGAAGACTACCTATTAATTGTGAGATCAAAGGGTTGCTTTACTGTTACACAAAACAAATTATTAGAAGAATTCAATATTTCATCAATAAGCTTTAACGAGAAGTCAGAATTTTTTACGCAAGTATTGGGAAATCTTTATAGAACTTCAACAAACCAATAGTTTCGGTCCTTAGGTTTTTCCGGACATTTTTTTTCATTTCTTCATTCATTAATTCACCCATGCCTTGCAACATTGATCTATCACTCAATGATTCAATAATACTTATACATTTCTGAATATAATCAGCATATGGCAAATTCATTCGTAATTCAACAATGTCTTTGTTTACTGCAATATGGTTTTTCATAAAGAACCAGCAATCAAATATATCGCGGCTTGTTATTGAACTCCTGTCAAGAAGGGCACATAGCTTATGTGCAAACATATCAGCTCCTATCATCACTTTCATGTTGATTCCCAACAAATTTTTTATTTCATAACGATCTTCAAACCGGCGATTGGATATCTCAACCTTTAATTTACGCTCTCCAATTCCATAGTCAAGAACAACAAGGGGTCCAAAAAACTTTGGGGCTTCATCATAAATAGTCCCATACTTTAAAAGTATTTCACGCACTTTATTATAAACTATGTTCTCTTTCCCTTCTTTAATAAGATTAAAATCCAAATCTACTGAAAAACGAGGAAGGTCATAAAAAAACATTAGTGCAGTGCCACCTTTAAAACCGAGACAATTTGCAAGCTCAATATCAGAATAAATGTCTTTCAGAATCTGAACCAGGAAGTATTTATGTTTATTAATATCAATCATTTTTTATCATTTTTGTCGTAATTATGGATAATGACCTGGATTGGTAAAGAGGAAGAAGTTTATAAATGAGGTCTTTATCTAAAGGGTTTAGATTATCAAAATAGTAATCTTTCTCAAGGTACAAAAGATCCAAAAAGGCCCTCTCCGGGGATGCAATATTTATATGGTTTGTCTGTCTTATGATTCCCAATGTATTGACAAGCGCCCTTCCTTTGATTTTGCGGAACACGAATCGCTGATTTCCTACTTCAACATCTCTGCCTAGGTAGCTGACTGATGTAATGCGGGAATCATATTGAAAAACGATTCCTGCTTTCTGTAGCACGTACTCAAGAGAAATATAGGAAGGGCTAAATATAGTACAAGCCAATTCTTCGATATTATAACCTGGTTTTGCATAGATCCCTTTTCGTGGGTTTTCCAGTTTCCCGGTTTGTACGTAATAGTTTAATTTTTTGTTGAGTGATTGAAAATTTTCTTCGCCAACAAGAATTGCAATATCCTTCAACCTGAATACCGTCCGGCTCTCTTTATATAAAGCCAAAACTATATCAACTTTCGCATAGAGTGAACTAGACATAACAATTATTCGTATTTATAGTTCACAAATATAGTAAATACAATTATATAATCAAAATTCAAAATAATCCAGTTCACTGGAAATGCCAGGAGCATTGATCCGGCCAATGTGTACAACGATTCCGGATGGAAATATGAGAATCGTATAACTCAGAATTAAGGATTTCCAATTCAACCTTTTTAAGCAAATCTAATCTCCGTTCCGTTTTTGTCAAGGGTATACAGAGCAATGATATTTTGGTATATTATTATATGGTATCATCGCCCTTGACAAAACCTACACTTCGATTTTTTGTTGCTTAACAGGTTGAAATGAATTGATATGTTCAAATATGAATATTAATTGGCATTGTTCCAAGTCAGGGTAAGATCAGTGAAAACGAGTAAAATAAATCTTACCTTTACCATTATCCTTATTTTTAACAGGTTAGTAGCTAGGGTAAGATGGGTAATTTATTTTTATATTTTTCTTAATGAAAAAATCTTTTTTTTATGAGAAGCCCTTTTCCCCAGTGAACTATTCGGTTACCTTTTGATCGTCACAAATATGTGATCCCCATTTATTGCGCCACAGAGAGTTATGGTTCGACTCCCCGCAGCTCCAC
>PMNJ01000216.1:0-5314 GCA_003162595.1 Bacteroidales bacterium
CTTCCCTGCAGTATGTGATTAAGCTTACTGAAGAAGAAGAAAAACTTGAAAAAGACTATCTTCCCGATGCCTTAAAAGAACTGATACAAAAAATCGATTCAGTTCTTGACATAAAAGAGTAATAGCGTTCTTTAAAATAGAAAATTAAATTGCCCGCATTGTTTCTTCATTCATTTTTGAAACTCAACAGTTAAAACTTTGGAGCGACTCTTAGTTCAGGTAGAACAGGCCTCATCCCGATTCGTCGGGATCCCCGTAAAACGGGACAGTGGACGTTCAAACTGGATTAGTAGCTCCAGCCATTCAGACATGGGGTTTTATAAAAGCTGAAGGAACTTTGCGGGTTTTTTATTAAATATATATAACTAATACGATTGATGATGACATTAATAATAGGAAGTTTAAGTAACGGGTTGTTGATTGTCTTGTGTATTTCAGCCCTTGTACTGGTTTTTGGTGCCTCATACTTCATGTGGCAGTTGGCATTGAAGAATAAAAGTCGAAAAATAGTCAGTGAAGCCGAAGCTGAAGCTGAAGTAATAAGGAAAGAGAAAATTCTTCAGGCAAAAGAGAGATTTCTTCAGCTCAAAACAGAACATGAAAAAGTGATCAATGAAAAGAATAGCAGGATAGGCCAGGCAGAAAACAGAATAGCTCAGAAAGAACAGTCTTTATCACAGAAAATTGAAGAGGTTCAACGCAAAAAAAATGAAGCTGACGCAATACGCGGAAATCTGACATCTCAGCTTGAACTTGTTGATAAAAAATCAGAAGAGTTAGCACGTCTTCATAAGCAACAGGTTGAACAACTTGAAGCTATTTCAGGTTTCTCGGCAGAAGAAGCAAAAAACCATCTTATTGAATCCCTGAAGGAGGAAGCAAAAACCGGGGCCATGTCATATGTCAATGAGATTCTGGATGAAGCTAAAATGACTGCCAACAAGGAAGCTAAAAGGATTGTGGTTCAGACTATCCAGCGGGTTGCTGCTGAGAATGCCATTGAAAATGCAGTAACTGTATTTCACATCGAGTCAGACGAGATGAAAGGTCGCATTATCGGACGTGAGGGTCGTAATATCCGGGCACTTGAAGCCGCAACAGGCGTTGAAATTATTGTTGATGATACACCTGAAGCGATAGTCCTTTCAGCTTTTGATCCGATAAGACGAGAAGTAGCGAGACTTGCCCTGCACCAGCTGGTTACAGATGGCAGAATACATCCCGCCAGAATTGAAGAGATGGTTGAAAAGACCAGGAAACAGGTNNTCAATTATGGCAGCTGAGCTTGGACTTAATTCAAAACTTGCAAAAAGGGCCGGACTTCTTCACGATATTGGCAAAGTTCCAGATGATGAACCGGAATTGCCTCATGCAATCCTGGGGATGAAAATGGCCGAAAAATATAAGGAGAAACCTGAAATATGCAATGCGATTGGTGCTCATCATGATGAAACAGAAATGACAACTCTGATCGCCCCGATTGTTCAGGTTTGCGATGCTATCTCAGGTGCACGCCCCGGCGCAAGGCGTGAGGTTGTTGAATCGTATATTAAGAGATTGAAAGAGCTTGAATCTCTTGCCCTGCAGTATCCTGGTGTTATGAAAACATATGCAATACAAGCCGGGAGAGAACTTCGGGTTATAGTTGGAGCCGAAAAAGTTACTGATAAAGAGGCAGAAGGCCTTTCGTTTGAAATAGCCCGGAAAATTCAGAATGAAATGACCTATCCGGGACAGATAAAAATTACTGTAATCCGCGAAACACGGGCGGTAAATTACGCCAAATAAAATTTGATACTGATATATAAAGCTCTTTAGGGTGTCTAAACAATTAGATGCCCTTTCTGTTATTTAATGCTTTGTTTAAGCATTTCTTTTTTTATCTTTGGTACCTGATAAAATTTGATGATTCAATGCCAGTAATAAAACTTATTAATATTGTAGGAGCAAGACCTCAAATTATAAAAGCTTCCGCAATTAGCAGGGCAATCAGGAATCATCATTCAAAAGACATTAACGAAATTATAGTTCATACAGGCCAGCACTACGATAAAGAGATGTCTGAAGTCTTTTTCGATGAACTTGAAATTCATAAACCCCATTATAATCTTGGGGTCGGTTCAGCAGGCCATGGCCGGCAAATATCTCTGATGATAACTGGTATTGAAGATGTACTTTTAAAGGAGAAACCTGATTGTGTATTGCTTTATGGCGACACAAACTCTACACTGGCAGGGGCAGTAGCCGCTTCAAAGCTACATTTTCCGATAATCCATATTGAAGCCGGACTAAGATCATTCAATAAAATCATGCCCGAGGAATTAAACAGAATAATTAGCGACCATTCATCGACACTTCTATTCGCTCCTACCAATGCCGCTTTCAAGAACCTGATGGGCGAAGGATTCAAACCTGAAAACAGTCCGCCATATAGCATAAATAATCCCAAAATTTATCTGACCGGAGATATAATGTATGATAATACACTATTTTTTGCCGGACTTGCTGAAAAAAAGAAGGCTGCATTTCTTGAACATTTGTTGCTGGTTAGAGACAGTTATATACTTGTTACAATACACAGGGATACTAATACTGATGACATTGTAAGACTTGAAGAAATCTTCGTCACACTAAAAGCTATGGCTGAAGAAAGGGATATTGTTCTGGTGATGCCATTACATCCCCGGACAATCGTTTCGCTTAAGACCAGGCTTAGAAAACTTTATGACGAGCTCAAGGATTGCAAAAATATTAAGATTATTCCTCCTGTATCATTCCTTGAAATGATTCTCCTTGAGAAAAATTGCAGAATGATCGTGACTGATTCGGGAGGTGTTCAGAAAGAATCTCATTTTTTCAAAAAGCCCTGCATTGTGCTGAGAAATGAAACTGAATGGATCGAACTAGTGAATAATGGCACAGCAAAGCTTGTTGGTGCCGATCCTGCAAGAATCAGAAACGAGTTTAATAATTTTATGGATTCTCATTTAAATCTTGAATATCCTGGTTTTTACGGCAATGGGAAGACAGCCGAATTTATTTTGAACGAAATACTACTGATGTTTGAAAAAGAGTAATATTTATAATGTTAAATTGTGTTAAAATTAGTAATATTGTTTTTTTAAATTGCTGATGGAAAGAATCTTGAAGGATAGCAGAGTGTTAGTTACCGGCGGAGCAGGTTTTATCGGCTCAAATCTTGTAGACTCTCTTTTAAATTCAGGAAATACAGTTGTTTGCATCGATAATTTTTCAACTGGGAAAAGAGAAAACCTTAAAGAATTCATTGGCAATCCTGCCTTTAAACTTATAGAGGGCGATATCCGTAATTATGACCACTGTTTAAAAGCGGTAGAAAATATAGATATTGTTTTCCATGAAGCCGCGTTGGGATCTGTACCCCGATCTATAAAAGATCCGATCACATCGACCGATGTTAATATTGGAGGTTTTGTTAAAATGCTTTTTGCAGCAAAAGAATCGGGGGTTAAAAGATTCATATATGCTGCCAGTTCTTCAACTTACGGGGATCATCCCGATTTGCCAAAGGTGGAAGATAAAATAGGTTCTCCATTATCTCTGTATGCTATTACCAAATATGTTGATGAACTTTTTGCAAACAATTTTGCCCAGACTTATGGAATTGATGTTGTAGGGCTAAGGTATTTCAATGTTTTCGGTAGACACCAGGATCCGGATGGAGCATATGCAGCCGTTATTCCGAAATTTATGAAGATGCTTATGAAGCATGAAGTACCCCTTATCAACGGCGATGGATCCGTTTCGCGCGATTTTACTTATATCGATAATGTTACCCAGGCAAATCACCTGGCATCGGTAGTTCAGAATAAAGCAGCACTCAACCAGGTTTATAATGTTGCTTATGGTGGACGAACTTCGCTTAATCAGTTATTCTTTTTTATTCGTAAGCTGGCAGCCGGATATGATAAGGATATTTTAACCATTGAGCCAATATATGGACCTGNNAAAATTTGTAACATTTGTTACAATATGTATTGGAAAAATCAAATAGTCAGACATATACAAGTATCAGTTATGTGACTGACGGTGCGATAGCTTTAAAAGTATCAAAGACAAAACATTTTCATCTTTCAGTAAACCAATATGATAGCAGCATTAAAAGAAAAGATTATAAGGGTTTTTAAAAATCATTCGTTGCCACGATGGCTGGTCTTAATTCTTGATTCCGCTACGGTCTTTTTTTCATTTTTGGTTGCCTATATGCTGAGATACAATTTTGAAGTATCTACTTTAGATATTTCAACAGTATTCAGGCAGTCATATCTTGTACTGGTTGTATATGTAATTTTTATTTTAGTTTTCAAATCCTATTCAGGGATGATAAGGCATACAACCATCAGGGATACTTATAAAATCATTTTAACAAACTTTAGCGCTCTGGCAGTTCTGTCTTTAGTCACTTTCCTCAGCCGGAAAAATGAATGGAGCTTCCTTTTTAATATACCTATTTCTATTCTTCTTATTCATTGTGGAGCTGTCACAATCCTGCTTTTCCTTTTCAGGGTATTTGTAAAATTGTTTTATGAATTTGCCTCCTCCTCCTCACACGACAGAAAAAATGTTTTGATTTACGGGTCTGGTGAAATGGGTATACTGGTAAAAAGACTTATTGAAGGTGATCCGAAGAATCTGTACAGGCTTAAAGGCTTTATCGATGATGATAAAAAAATTCAGGGTAAAAATCTCGATGGTTACCCGGTTTATTCAAGACAGGTTCTCACAAAGGATTTTATTGAAGATGAAGATGTAAAAGTTTTTATTATTGCCATAAATAACATTGCCCCGGCGAAGAAGAAGGAGGTAATTGAGTCCATGATCCAGTTTGGATGCGACATTCTTGATACGCCATCGTTTGATACATGGATGAACGGTCATCTGGAAGTTAAAAACCTTAAAAAAGTGAAATTCGAAGATCTTCTCGGAAGAGATCCTATTACTCTTGATCTTGAAAAGATACAAGAGGGACTAATCGGGAAGACTATACTGGTTACCGGTGGCGCCGGATCAATAGGTTCAGAAATTGCAAGACAACTTACACGGTTTAATACAAGACAGTTAATTATTGTAGATCAGGCAGAGACGCCATCATTTTACCTTGGAGAAGAGTTGAAAAGTAAATTACCGGATTGCAACTTCAGGATAGTNNGTAGGAGGTACAAAAATTATCTCGGATTTAGCAATTAAATACAAGGTAGAAAAATTTGTAATGATATCTTCTGATAAAGCTGTTAATCCTACCAATGTGATGGGGGCTACCAAGAAGATTTGTGAA
>PMNJ01000216.1:5327-5819 GCA_003162595.1 Bacteroidales bacterium
GCCGGATTCATGGGCAATGGCGGTGAGATATATGTTTTTGATATGGGTGAACCCGTTAAAGTTTTGGATGTAGCAATAAACCTGATACGCCTCTCGGGTCTTGAACCGCATAAAGATATTAAAATAAAGGTAGTTGGATTGCGTCCCGGAGAAAAACTTTATGAGGAACTCTTTTCGGCAGACGAGCCAATGATTCATACACATCATTCCAAGATTAATATTGCACAGGTTGCGTTGTACGATTTTGAAACAATCCGTTCAAGGATAGATATGATACTCAATTCTCTCAGCAAAATCTCTGATACAAAGGTAATTGAAGAAATGCAGGAGATAGTTCCGGGTTATAAGAGCAAATTTGAATTTATAAACTAACAACAGAACCCTCTGAGGACACCTGCTTTGATCGAAAGTTATTTATTCCCCGTTTTAAGTAAGATTTTTTATTATATAAATGGCCAGAAAAAAAGTATTCGTAAGCGGTTGTTTTGACCT
>PMNJ01000354.1 GCA_003162595.1 Bacteroidales bacterium
TGATTAAAGAATGTCAGAAAAAACTAAGGTCAACTGAAGAGGAAATCAATAGTATATTTAAGGACCTGGTATAAAAATAAATCAGGACCTAAGTCCTGACTTACTGCTTTACTACCCTAAACCTAAACCCATGAAAAAAACTCTTATAACCTAATTTACTAACTTCTGTCATTTTAAACGTTTATGAGATATAAATTGTTTCGTTTTTTGTAGTTTATTTAATATAACAATATCTCTTTTTGATGAAATGGTCATTTTTCTACACCAAGTACATCCTTAAATGCATTAACGAACGTTTCTTTTGGTAATGCTCCCAGTGCCATCTGAGGTTGACCCTTGGCAGGAACAAATAAAAATGAAGGAATGCTTCTGATACCAAAAACCGATGCAAGTTCCTGTTCTGCTTCAGTATCTACCTTAAAGACATTAATCTTACCATCAAAATCTATGGCAAGTTCTTCCAGAACAGGAGCAACTACTTTGCATGGACCACACCAATCAGCATAAAAATCAATTATACAAGGCTTTTCACCTTCAAATTTCCATTCTTTGTTTTTTTCATAATTGAATATTTTATTCAAAAATGTCTCTTTTGTAAGATGCTCTATCATATCATTTTTATTTAATAAACATATAAAAATTGTGTTTGTTTACTAAGAGGTCAAGCTTTGTGCCAATTAAGTGCATAAATCAATTTTAGCCTATAATTGAGTATTAATTGTAACTTTGTCATGAATATTAAACACATTGTCATATCTATATATGAATATATGTCTTAATGACAAAATTTTCGAAACACTTTCATCTGTAGTTACATCTGAAAATGTACAAGCATATGTTATAGGAGGGTGGGTAAGGGATTGTCTTCTTAAAAGAGACCACCCCGACAAGGATATCGATATAGTTGTCATCGGAAGTGGGATTGAGATTGCACGGAAAGCAGCAAAAAAATTACATCCTGGAATAAAAGTAAGTGTCTTCAAGAACTTTGGAACTGCAATGTTCAGGAATCAGGATTATGAAATTGAATTTGTAGGTGCCAGGAAGGAGTCATATGACAGAAATTCAAGGAAACCTGTTGTTGAAGATGGGACTCTGGAAGATGATCAGAAAAGAAGGGATTTCACCATTAATACCCTGGCAATAAGCCTGAACAAAGAAACATTTGGTGAGTTTTTAGACCCCTTTGGAGGCATAGATGACCTGAAAAAGAAAATAATAAAAACTCCTCTCAACCCCGACAAGACATTTTCAGATGATCCCTTAAGGATGATGAGAGCCATAAGGTTTGCCAGCCAGCTTAATTTCACAATTGAGGAAAAAACCTTCAATTCAATAAAAGAAAATGCCGAGAGAATAAAAATTGTATCGGCTGAAAGGATAGTTACAGAACTTAATAAAATAATAATGTGTCCTCATCCTTCGAGGGGTTTCATTCTTCTTGAAAAAGCAGATTTACTCAGAATAATTTTCCCTGAACTTGATAATCTTAAAGGAGTCGAGACAAAAGAGGGGAAGGCACATAAGGACAATTTTCATCATTCAATAAAAGTTCTTGATAATATCAGTAAGAATACTGATAATCTGTGGCTCAGATGGGCCGCACTTCTGCATGATATTGCCAAACCTGTTACAAAGAAATATCTTCCTGAAACAGGATGGTCTTTTCATGGCCATGAATTCGTTGGTTCTAAAATGGTTCCGGATATTTTCAGGAAACTAAAACTTCCATTGAATGAGAAAATGAAATATGTTCAAAAAATAATTGATCTCCATCTCAGGCCAATAGCGTTGTCACAGGAACTGGTAACAGATTCAGCAATCAGAAGACTTTTATTTGAAGCCGGTGATGACATTGACGATCTTATGATATTATGCGAAGCTGATATTACATCAAAGAATGAAGCTAAAAAAACAAAGCACCTCGAAAACTTTAAACTTGTAAGAAATAAACTTAAAGAGATTGAAGAGAAGGACGCCGTAAGAAATTTTCAACCTCCGGTTGATGGAAGCGAAATAATTATGGCTTTTGGAATACAACCGGGTAAAAAGGTCGGCGTTATTAAAAATGCTATCAGGGATGCAATACTTGATGGAGTAATCCCGAATGAACATGAAGCTGCCAGGAAGCTGATGCTGGAAAAAGGAATTGAACTTGGTCTCATTCCGGTTGAGAGTATTACCTTACCTTAAGATCAAGAAATACAGGCAGATGATCACTAAATCCTCCCTGATACTTATATCCGTGATATGTTGAATATGGACTGAACCCAGGGTATTTAGGATCTTTTTTCAATAGAAAATCAGGTTTGAAAATCCTTAATAGACTCGGTCCTGTATAAAGTCCCTCCCTACAAAACAGAAGTCCCTTTGATACAATTACCTGATCAATCATTTCCCATGTCCCCATGTAACGATATGTCCCGAGGCCATTATCATCCAGCCTCTCAGAAAGATTTATCATGGTTTTACCTGAATCACTTGAGAAAACAAGCGATCTGATAGCCTGATCATCAGGGGTAGAGTTAAAGTCCCCTAAAATAATTATTCTTGCTCCGGAAGGGTTTCTATCAACTAACGAATCAACTTTTTCTCTGACCATAGAGGCAATCAGGAGCCTGTAATTCTCACTGGCAAGTACTCCTCCTCTCCTCGAAGGCCAATGGTTTACAATAAGGTGAATTGTTTCTGAACCAATTAAAAGCTTAGTATAAAGTACACTTCTTGAATTAAAATCCTTTCGTTTAATTTCCGCCGGGATCCAGTATCTGTAACAGATAACATTTGCAATTTCTTTTCTATAAATAAGGCAAACATCTATACCTCTTCTGTCGGGTGATTCCTCATGAATTATACTGTAATTGTATTTCAACAAATAAGTTCCATAAATAAGATCTTCGAGTACTTTTCTGTTTTCTATCTCACAAAATGCAATAACCGCAGGAGGCTCCCACTCCCCTGATGCAATAATTGTTTTATAAAGTGAATATGTCTTTTTATTATACCGAGTTAAGTTCCATCTCATCAACCCATTTGGCAGAAATTCATTATCATCTGTAAGAGAATCGTCATAAATATCAAAAAAGTTCTCAACATTATAAAACATAATCCTGATCGGGTGAGATGAAACAACCTGGGAGTAGCCTGATTTGAAAATAAGAGTAAGCAGCAAGAGTATAAATAATATTTTCGAAAGAATTCCTCTAGACATAAATTTTTCTCTAAAAAAAAGGAAGCTGATGTGAAATCAGCCTCCGTATTTGTTTCTAATCATTAGTATGCGTTTATCCAGCGGTATCTTCTGGCACTCTCGCCAAATTTAACAGCAAGTGAGAGTTCATGAGTTCCAAAACTCTGCGATCGAATATCCGTAAGAGTGAAGTCAAAAGCATAAGCAAAATAAAATCTGTCATATTTTAAGCCCACCATAGCTATAATAGCATCACCTGTTCTCCAAGATACGCCGGCCCAATAGTCATCCTTATAATATGCCCTGGCGGTAAGATCCATCTGCGCCGACTTAAAAAACATATCTGAAGCTTTAATGAATGCAGATGGTTCAATAGTCCAATCTGGGGATATTGGAAATTTAATACCGCCAGTCAGATAATAATTGCCGAGTTGAGTTGTTTTGTTTTTTGATGTATCGGCAATTAATAATGATCCTCTGAGTAAATTAGTCATTGCAAATCCGATATAGTACTTTGAAGTAGTGAAGCTCGCTCCAAAGCTGAAATCCGGGATAAAGACTGACCTGTCATATGAATTAAGTAACGGATCATCATGATTGTTTAAAACCGCACCATTCATATTAACTGCAAATTGATAAGCAGTCATTGCAAGTCCAAAAGAAAGGTCATTCGGTATTCCCCCGGTTCGTCCCATCGAAATATGGTAAGCATAAGCAAGCGAAAATCCGGTACGATGCATAATACCATTGTTGTCGTTGAAGATATATCCACCCAGACCTACTTTACCTCCTTTAGTAGGTTTAACAATCTTCTTTCTAACCGCTGTGGATTTGGATATGAAGCTATTTTTGAGGATACGGGTCTGAAAACTTGCAGCATAAGTGCTTGGTGCTCCATTCATTCCAACCCACTGCTCTCTAACCGTAAGATTAACAGTAGTATAGCCATCACGGCCCGCGAATGATGGGTTTATCAGAAATCCATTCATTATGTACTGGCTGTACATAGGGACTTGTTGTGAAAAGGCAGTTCCAAAACATAAGCTGAGAACAATCGCCTGCAATATAATTCTTAGATACCTCATATCTTATTCGAAATATAGTAATTATTATCTGATTATACTTATCACACCCGATCTGGGTTTAGACCCATCATTAAGATGCAGAACGTAATGATACGAATCTGTTGGTAAGAGCGTCCCTTCAAATGTACCATTCCATGGGTTTGCAGCTAAGTTTTTACTATGGAATATAAGTTTACCCCACCTTGTAAAAACAAAGACTTCAGCATTCGGGAACAGATCGATATTTTTAATCTGCCAGGTATCATTAACACCGTCATTGTTTGGTGTTATAATAGTAGGTATTTCAATACACTTATCAGATGCTGTAATACCAACAACAACATCCAGGGAGGCAGCACATCCATTATTATCAGTGACAACTACGCTGTAGGTTCCGCCAGCTATATTCTGACGTCCCGGGGTGATAACACCATCAGACCAAATCATATTGTAAGGCTGTGTCCCACCTGTGATCGTGAGTGTTATTGAGCCGTCAGGAACATCAGGACAAGAAGCAGGTACTGGAGCACCGGCAATTGAAATTGCTGCAGGTTCAACAATTGTTGCTGGTACGTTCGCTGTACATAGATTTGCATCCTGAACAGTTATTGTATACGTTGTACCGGCAAGATTGTTAAATGTACCAGAAACCTGGAATGTTCCGCCGTTCAGACTGTACATGTACGGGGAAATTCCACCAGAACCGGCTACAGTAACCGAACCATCTGTCGATCCAAAACATGAAACATATGTCTGACTTGTGATACTTCCTGATAGTACAGTTGGAGGCTGACTAATAGTCACCGGAACATCAAAAGTACAAAGATTTGCATCCTGAACTGTTACAGTATATGAACCGGCCAGGAGATTTCCAAAGATACCTGATGCCTGATACGAACCTGCACCTAGTTTGTACTGATATGGTGGCGTTCCGCCTGATCCTGCTACTGTCATACTGCCGGTATTGCTTCCAAAACAAAGAACATCAGTCTGAGAAGTAATTGATCCTCCTACAGATGAAGCAGGCTGTGTAATGGTAACACTTACATCAAATGTACTTAGAACAGCATCTTCGATTGTAATAGTATATGTACCAGCGGCTAATGACCCGAAGGTATCTGACACCTGAGGAGTTCCTCCATTCAGACTATAATCATAAGGAGGCACTCCACCTAAACCGGTTACAATAATGCTTCCTGTTAAGCTACCAAAACAGGCAACATCGGTTTTTGAAGCACTCCCCGATAATGTAGCTGCAGGTTCTATAATTGTTACAGGAACATTGAATGTACAGAGGTTAATATCCTGTACAGTGATGATATAAGATCCGGCAGTAAGTGTTCCAAAGGTACCGGAAGCCTGGTAAGCTCCCGATCCGATTTTATATTGATATGGCAAAGTTCCGCCAGCTCCGTCAACTACAATGCTGCCATCATTTCCTCCCGGAATAGAAACATTTGTCTTAGAGGTAACACTACCTGATAGTGCTGTAGCAGGTTCTATAATAATTACACTAGCTGTTGCAGTACAACTGTTTCCATCAGCGACAGTTACAATATATGTACCTGCTGCAAGTCCCGTAGCAGTTACTGATGTCTGAACAGGTACGGTGTTCCATGTATAGGTATAAACACCTGTTCCACCAGCTGGCAAAGCTGTAGCTGTTCCGGTAGTTCCACCGAAACATGCGACATTTACCTGCGAAGTGGTTACTGTCGGTAATGAATTAACTGTCATAGTAATCATATTCGAAGTAGCCGGACCACCGGTCTGACATATTTCATTCGATGTCAGTACTACGGTGATAACATCACCATTGACAGGGATATATGAATATGTAGGACTATTTGTACCTACAGCTGTCGCACCATTATACCACTGATAAGCCGGTGTTGTTCCTCCATTAGTAGGAGTGGCCGTGAAGTTAACTGTTGTCCCTGCACATACCGGGTTAACATCAGCGGTTATTGAAACACTGACAGGAAGAGTTATAGCAACTGTTATTGTTCCTGTTGTAGTTATTACTCCACAACCGCCTGTCAGGGTAACTGTATAGGTAAATGGTCCCGA
>PMNJ01000365.1:0-12853 GCA_003162595.1 Bacteroidales bacterium
GGATTATGGCAATGGTCAAAGCATTTGCTTATGGGGCGGGACCAGCTGAGATATCAGCATTGCTTGAGTACCAGAGAGTAAGTTATCTGGCAGTAGCCTATGTCGATGAAGGAGTAGAATTGAGAAACTCGGGTGTAACATTACCCATCATGGTTATGAATCCTGATCCTTCGTCATCAGAATTAATGATAAAACATTCGCTCGAACCTGAAATATATAGTCTTTTATCTCTTGACCAGTTTGCCGCGGTGGCTTCAAGACATGGACTGATCAGCTATCCGGTTCATATTAAAATTGATACAGGAATGCACAGGCTGGGATTCATGCCGGAAGATGTTGATAATCTGGCTAAAAGAATTAAAGACCAGGAGTGGTTAAAAGTCGTTTCGGTCTTCTCACATCTGGCAGGAAGCGAGGACCCTGATCTTGATTATTTCAGTCACCATCAGGTGGAAGTTTTTTTAAGGGCAGCTGAACAGATAAGGGAAGCATTAGGATACCCTTTTCTTCGTCATATTCTTAATTCTTCAGGTATTGCACGTTTTCCTCAATATCAGTTTGAAATGGTCCGGCCTGGCATTGGAATTTACGGTGTCGGACATTTTAAAGGGCTAGATCTTAAGCCTGCAGGACGTTTCAAAACAAGGATTTCACAGGTTAAGAGAATCAGAGCAGGAGAACCGGTAGGTTATGCATGTGCAGATGTATCTGAAAATGAGAGAAATATTGCCATACTACCAGTTGGCTATGCTGATGGTTTAAATCGCAAACTGGGTAACAGGAACGGGAACCTGTTTATCAGAGGTTCCAGGGTGCCAATAATAGGGAATGTATGTATGGATATGTGTATGGCGGATATTACCGGGTTGAATGCAGAAGCAGGGGATGAAGCTGAAATTTTTGGCGAAAAAATTTCAATTGATGAACTTGCTGCAATATGTCAGACCATTCCTTATGAGATACTTACATCAATTCCAAGACGTGTGAAGAGAGTCTTCTTCAGGGAGTAGTAAGGACAGGTTTTAATTATTCAGTGATCAGCCAAGTTCACTTATACGCTCAATTTCATTCCCATCGAGGATGCTGATCCTTCTTCCTGCAATCTCAATGATTCCTTCAGAAGCCAGTGTGGAAAGTGTCCGGATAGCGTTTGAAGTAGTCATGTTTGAAAGGTTGGCAATATCTTCCCTTGACATTGATACCCTGATTGTTTTACCGTCCACTTCGAAACCATAGGTGTCACGCAGTATCAAAAGGGATTCAGCAACACGGCCCCTGATATGCTTCTGGGTAAGAGAAACAGTCCTGATGTTTGAAACCCATAATTCATCAGCAATGATCTTTATAAGTTTTATTGAAAGATCAGGATTTTTCTTCAGGATTTTTACAAATGAGCTTTTCTCAAAAATACATATTGAAGAATCTTCAATTGCTATAGCTGAGACTGCCCATGGTGTATCAGAAAAAAGTGTTTTATATCCAATAAATCCCTGTTGACGCACCATCTTGAGTATCTGTCCTCTTCCTCCGACTCCCTCCTTAAATACTTTTACTTTACCTGATGCCAGGCAGATCAATCCGTGCGGCTTATCTCCTTCTTTAAATAAAAACTGCCCCTTTTTAATTATTGACAGTTTATGCTGCTGAGCAAGAATTTCTTTGTCCTTCTGATTTAATCCTTTAAACACAGACGATGATCCTTCAAGACACAATTCAATATAGGGATTAAGATATTGCATGAAATTATCATGTTTAATTGCAAATCAAAGGTAATAAAAGAAATTAATGAAATCTAAATTAACATTTTTTAACATATTCAATTACAGATAGTTGTAAGGAGCACATTGACAGTTTTTTGTAATGTGTTTTAATTAATACCTTGCAACGAGAGGCATTCTTCTTCCAGCTCCGAAGGCCTTCGAGGAGATCCTTAATACAGGAGGAGCCTGATATCTTTTATATTCATTGAAGTCAATCATCCTGATAACTTTTAATACAGTCTCCATGTCTCCACCTTCTTTTATGATACGACTGGCAGGTTTTTGTAATTCGATATACTGGTACAAAATTGAATCGAGAATGTTGTAATCAGGAAGTGAATCAGTGTCAAATTGGTCAGGTCTTAATTCAGCTGATGGCAATTTCGTTATAATGTTTTGAGGTATGATTTCACTTTCCCTGTTAATGAAGTCGGCCAGCCTGTAAACATCAGTTTTATAAACGTCACCAATCACTGATAACCCCCCAGCCATATCTCCGTAGAGAGTCCCATATCCAACTGCAGCTTCGCTCTTGTTGGATGTATTAAGTACTATGCATCCGTATTTATTTGATACAGCCATCAACAGAATAGCTCTTACTCGGGCCTGAATATTTTCTTCGGTAACATCGCGCTTCATATCTTTGAAAACGTGTGCAAGATCATCCTCGAAAGCTTTGAAAGGTTTTTCAATATTAATGATATCGTAATGCACTTTGAGAGTATTTGCAAGTGTCACAGCATCCCTGACAGAATGATCAGATGAGTATCGCGACGGCATAAGTAATGCTTTCACGTTTTCATTACCCAGAGCATCCACAGCGAGACAAAGGCAAAGGGCAGAATCTATACCGCCTGAAAGACCTATAATACTGTTTTTTAAACCTGTTTTAATAAAATAATCACGCAACCCCATTACAAGAGCCTTATATATAAGAGAAATGGGGTCAGTTTTATAGTCTTTCCCGGAAATTGAACCTGATAAAATATTTTCAAATGAATAAGTCTCAACTGCTTCTTCGAAAAAGGGGAGATGATTATATATCTCTCCATTTTTATTGACCAGGATAGAGGCACCATCGAATATAAGTTCTGTATTTGCACCTGTCTGGTTAACTGAAATTACAGGTATTTTGTACTTAATGGCTTTGGATATGAAAATGTTTTCCTTCGCTTCAATTTTAGTGTATGAAAATGGCGAAGCAGCAATATTAATTATTATATCCGGATTTTGCCTGGCGAGTTCTTCCATAGGTGAGACTGTATAAAGTCTTGTTTTTTCGAATTCGTTGTCGAATGGCTGTTCGTCCCAGAGATCCTCACAAATTGTAATTGCAAGCTTTACGCCATTGAATTCATAAACCGAGAATTGTTTCTCAGGTTCGAAGTATCGGTATTCATCAAATATATCATAGGTAGGAAGCAATGCTTTATGTGTTGAAAAAATGACTTTTCCCTCTGACAATAACAGAGCCGAATTATAGAGTTTCTTACCTTCGGGCTTTTTGTTAATAGTGGGAGAGCCCACGATGGCAGCAATTCCAGTACATTCTTTGGCTATTTCGTTTACAGTCTGGTCGCATTTTTCGATAAAATCGAGTCTGTCCAGCAGGTCAAGAGGAGGATATCCGGGGATACAGAGTTCGGAAAATATTATAAGATCCGATCCTGCTTCCTTTGCTTTTCTGATTGCTTTACAGATTAAGTCCTTATTACCGGTAAAATTGCCGATGTGATAGTTAAGTTGTGCAACTGTGAATTTCATCAGTACCGCGTTAAAAGTTAACACCAAACCTGAAACTCAGCATCTTATGCGACACTTTGTCAGTTGGATGATTTCCGTTGTCTTTGGTAATGTCAACAAAATTATTATCAAAATTCAAACCAAATACCAGAGCTGTTGTACCACCCATAGAATATTCAATTCCGGCAGTAACGTGATAAGAAAGATTGAACATCCTTAATTCATTTGAAGCATTTTCGTCAGTGAGACCAAGAGATGGAATGTCAGCTTTTCTGCTTATTACAATCTTAGGATCGAGCCCTAAATCGGTGAAGTAGGTAAGATATCCAATCTGGTTTGTCTGAAGTTTCAGACCAATCGGGAATACCAGGTACTGAATTTTATAAACCACCGGATTCCCGGGTAAGACGGTGTATTTGGATTTTGAAAACTCCAGAACAGTTGTATCGCTGCTGACCAGCCTGCCACCTGCTCTCATAAGACTTATTCCGGTCGAAAAGGAATAATTTGGTGCAAAATACTTATTATATGTCAGCCCAAAGTTGAACCCTGCCCGTGCTCCATCATTTTGTACCTGTTTAATATCGGTTGAAAACCAGCTGATAACCGGATCGGCATGTATTCCAAAACCTATTCTTTGCTGGGCATTTGAAAAAATCGAAGAAAAAAATAATACCAGGGAGAGAGCAATTTTTGGTACTCTTGATATATATTTTTGAGATCGTATCATACCCAGTATCTTGTTAATTATTAGTTACGTGTCGATGATTTTGTTGCCACTAAGACACTAAGACACCAAGTTACACCAAGAATTTATATTCTGAAGTTTTAACTTTGTGATTCTTTGTGCCTTTGTGCCTTGGTGGCAATTAAAAGATCATATTTGTTTCTGAATTTATTCATCCGTAAAAATAGCAAATAATAAGCGAAGTTATAGTATCGTTTTTACCTGTTGTCTCTTAAGCGAAAAAGTGCTTATTTTAGAATATGAAAAATAAGGACAAAATGAAAATACGTTTTATTGCTTGTTTCCTTCTGCTGACCATATTGGCAGCGACGACTTCGTGCCAAAAAAATCATTACAAGGTCAATACCTCTTCAATCAAAGTAAAAATTGAAATAAAGAGACTTGAGAAAGATCTTTTCTCATTAAACCCCAATGAAGTTATACCTATGGTTCCATCTCTTAAAAAGAAATATGGCGGTTTTCTTCAGTTATTCAGTTTAGTGATAAATACGGGTGATATAGATGAAACCTCGTTTGGCGATTTACTTCTACGGTTTTGTTCTGATAAACAGAATAATGATGTCTATGCCCTTACAATGAAAAAATTTCCTGATATAAAGCCAATTGAAGTTGAGCTTCAGGGAGCCTTCAGCCATTATCTTTATTATTTTCCAGGAAGGAAAATTCCAGCTGTATTTACTTGTATCACAGGATTTAATAATAGTATTATTGCAGGTGACTCATTACTTGGAATAGGTCTTGACCGGTATCTTGGAGCCGATTGTGAATATTATCCCAGGCTGAGTATTTATAAATATATTTCAGCAAGAATGACTCCTGAAAATATTGTTCCTGACTGCATGTATGGATGGGGCGCTTCAGAATGGAATTATTCGGCGCTTAAATATCCGGTTGACAATGTATTGACAGAAATTATTCATAATGGCAAGCTTAAATACTTTGAAAAATGCATGTTACCCGAAACTGCCGATGAAATTATTTTTGGTTTTACCCCGGGTCAGATGAAATTCTGCAGGAACAACGAAAGTCAGATGTGGCAGTACCTTGTTGAGAATAATCTTCTGTTCAAGAGCGATCAGCTTACTATTCGCAAACTTACAGGAGAAGCTCCTTTTACCAGTTATTTTACGAAAGAATCACCGGGACAGGCAGCCATCTGGCTGGGTTTCAGAATTATCGAATTATATATGATGAGAAACCCCGGAATAAAAATGGAAGATATGATTAAAAATACAGATGTCCAGGGTATACTGGAAAAGGCTAAATACAGTCCCCAGTAGAAATAAAAAAGGACATACCATGGCATGTCCCTTATCATTTCGTAGATTGTAACACTATGCAGGATGAATAGCCTCAACAGGGCAAACATCAGAACAAGCTCCGCAGTCAGTGCATACATCCGGATCAATCTTATAGATGTCGCCTTCAGATATTGCTTCAACAGGACACTCATCGATACAAGTTCCGCAAGCAGTACAATCATCATTAATTTTGTAAGCCATTTCGATTAATTTTTGATTAACTAATTACAATTGCGCACAAAATTACCTTATTTTTTTAAATTGAAAAGGAAACATGATAAATATATGATTGTAAGATTCTTTTTTAACCCCAAAACAAACGCGGCGAGCACTTGTCTGACAGGCATACGAAGAAGATTCACGGAATCGTAAAATACTATAATCCACCAGATTAAAAATCCAGGCTGAAAGACAAATAGAAAATTCTTGGAAGAATGTACCCGTTCTCGATACCCCAGGCCCAGTCAGCCCTGATGAAATAGCCAAGAATCTGAGCTCTTAGTCCTGCACCTACTCCCTCTACAATTGGATCCTTGTTTGAATCAAGAGTAACAGAAACCGGACCATTGGTAAGTTTTTCAGTATCGTAACCATTAGTACCCGACCATGGGGATTTTCCCGACCAGGCTGTTCCTATATCACCGAATCCAATAATTTGCAAACTATTCAGGAAGTTGGATCGTAGAGGATGACCGGCAAGATACCTTACAACCGGCCACCTTAATTCACTGTTTATGAGGGCGAAGCTATTCCCGTTTCTTACATTTTGTGAGAAGCCTCTCATATTTGTCGCAAGCGCCTGGAAACCATAATTTACATTCGGAGTTACCGGTATAGTATTATCAAACATAGGGACTTTATTAAAAAGGTACCCCATCCAGTTATCAACACCACCAAGATAATATATCAACTTGGTAGGACCGAAGGATGTACTGGCTGCAAACCTGTTTGCCCAGATCAGTTCTCTGTGTATCCGGATATATTTTCTGAAATCAATTCCCAGAACAATCATATCGGATTTTTTACTGGTTATTTCTCTGTAATATTCCCCAAATATCTTAAACCTTGTGCCAAAATAAATATTAATAGTTCTATGGCGTGTATTATCAAAAATAACCTCTCCTTTGAGGCTTGCCCATTGCTGTGAAATGTCAGGATAGTTAAGAGTAGCCATATCAGTCGCCAGAATGACATGCCGGTCGTACCTGTACGAAATAGTTCCCTTCAGTGCTAAAACAGGTGTAATGGGCTTAGCGAGAGAAAAGTATATATTTTGTGTGTAAGTTTTGAACAGAGTTGAATCTGAACTGAAATATGTCTCTCTGTGGTATATTAACTGCTTATCAAAGGTCCCTTTAAGGTTCTCGATACTAAGTAAATACTCATTACTGTCAAAATTTCCGGAAAACCTGAATCCACCTGTGATCCTGTAATCTTCGAACAAATCCACTGTTCCGAATTTGGTCAGAAGGTTTACTCCGGGATTAAAATATGGAGCCCCACCGCTATAAACCTGGTACGAATTATCAAGAAAGCTGAAGTCGATCTGAGTAGCAATATAATTATTATAAAATGACGGCTCATAAATTCTAATAAGAGGAAGGTTAATATGCCCGGTATCGAGATCGATATCCATATATTTTTTCCGCCATAACTGATTATAGTAGTTTTGTTTCTCTATTTCAAAAATGTAATGATTTATATCAATGGGTTCATTCTTGATGTAATATTCATAAAGTGGTTTGGTAAGTGTGTCCCTTCTTTTTTTATCTTCCGCAACAAGCCATTGCCTTAATTGTTCTATACTGTCTGCTTTATGGAAATATTGATTTTTTTCGTTACGAAGTTTAGTATTAACCATCTCACCCGGAGGCACAGGATTTGATTGGCTTTGGAGCCCTTTCCTTAAAATATACTTCCTGTTGGTGAAAAGAACTTCACCAAATGGGTCAGTTCCGTTCGTGACTGAATGGTTCCTGATGTTCCTGTCATAATTGGTAAAAGGCTGGGAATTGATATAATATCTATAGTGAGCAATTGTATCAATAAAACTGATTGAACTGTCGAATTTTGCCGTGTACCGGTTAAATATCCCGTTCTGGTTGCCTATGTAGGTAAATCTGTTTTTTGCGATCTCTGATGCCTGAAACCTGTCAATAAATTTTCCTTCAGGAAGCCTCACCAGTATATTGTTTCTTTTGGTTAAGTCGTAAGTAAAAAGGTCGAATGTCTGCGATACTTTTTCAAAAGGATCCGCTGTATTTGTAAGGGTATCAGATAATCTGTTTGATGAGAAGACAATTTCGTCAGGGGAATCTTTCATGAATGAAGGATTGAGATCGTCAGCTATATCTCTGGTAATCTGTTCATTGGTTCCAGAGGCAATAGTATGAATATATATATCTGTTATACCATCTTTTACCGCAGAAAAGACGAGACGTGATCCTTCAGGAGAATATGAAAAATCAAGCACCTTATCAAAATAAAGAAGAACTCTTTTCGTGGTAGTTTTTTCATCTAGCCTGTAAAAATACATCTCAAGGTCAGATTTTTCATCATTTATAAATGTCAGAATTTTCCCACTCGGGTGCCAGGCAATTACAGGGTAGGTATTATCAACAACCTGCTCGAATTTCGGCTCTTTTCTGAAAATTATTTTCCGTTTGCCCGTAGCCTGGTTGTACAGCCAGATTCGCTTCCTTCCCCAGTCATTGGTTACATACGCGATATAGTCGCCTCCTGGACTTACTTTCACCTGCTGGTAGATCTGTTCTTTTTTTGATTTTATGATGGTGTTCGAATCATCAGGTGGGAGACTTTTATCACCTGAAAACTCTTCCGCATAGAATTTTTTCCATTCTTTAAGAAGGTCTTTTAGATCCTGACCTATAACAAAAAGTAAACCGTCATCAATATTTTTATAAATTTTTGTAAGGTAGATTATATTGGGAATGAGCGCATCACCGTATTTTTTGCCTATGAATCTCCAGAAGGACTGACCGGCATCTATAGCATCATCGTATTCAAGATGGTTGATGTTTTTGAATTTACCCGATTTGAAGCCGTCTTTTACCCTGTTTTCAGCCTCATAGTCCCAACTGCCGCTTACATAACCAATGAGTCCTTTAATGTACCAGTCAGGCATGTTTATTAACGACGAGCTTGCTACTCTGTCTTTTACATCTGCATTGTATAACATTTCATTGATGATCACTTCGGTAATGGAAGCTGCAATCTGGCGCTTAAATGCCTCATGGTCGCCTTCATAATAAAGCATTACTTTATTTTTAATGATCCTGTCGAAACCTCCGGTATTATAGCTATCTTCATCAAAAGTGACTAATCCGATATTAGATTGTTTGAACTCGGAATTTTTATTATAAATGATGAATATGATCCTTTTTTCAAGAGAGTGATCGAAAAAATCCTCGATTTCAGCCAGTTTCTTTGTGGCATACTCTGCGGTGAACTGTGCTAAATCGCGGCCNNTTAAAATAACAATCAAAATTGTCAAACCTGTAGAACTGCCAGTAGAAATCGTAGTATTGAACTTTGTTTTTACCGAAAGACATTTGAAGGCCATTATAAAACTGACCATGCACATTTGAGTAAAAAATGCACCCTATAAAGATAATAATCAGTTTTTTAATAATTTTTTCTTCCAAGGCTCTCATGAGGTAACAGGATTTTAAATTACAAATTTTGTTCCAAAAAATCCCGGACAGACAGCAAAACTAATGATATTCTGTTTTAAACTATCTAAAAATCGCAAACTTTATTATTTTTACCTCAGTTATATGGATAGGTTCCCTGGCTTGATTTTTGCGATATACCTTGCAACCAAATCCTTCCGGGAATTGTCATATTAGGTAATTTGATTTTTCATTTTGTATATTTGTAAAAAACATAATAATAATTCTTCAATTACTAAAATAACAGATCGATATGAAACGACTATTCTTTATTTTTTCTCTGCTGATTTTCGCGTTTGCGGCAAAATCGCAGGTTGCAGCAACGAAAATGCAACTATCAGCTACTGAACACGATTTTGGAACCTTTAAAGAAGAAGCTGGAAGGCAGACCTTTGATTTTATTGTAACCAATACAGGTACTGAGCCGCTGGTAATTCAAAACGTCGTTGCATCATGTGGCTGCACAACACCCGATTGGACAAGACAACCTATTCCGATAGGAGCTAAAGGCAAAATTACGGCCATATATGATCCGAAGGACAGACCGGGACAGTTCAATAAAACGCTTTCAGTATATTCTAATACGAAACCCGAAGTTGTCGTTCTTGTAATTAAAGGTGAAGTAATCCCGCATGAAAAGACAGTCGAAGAGTTATTTACATTCCCTGTGGGAGCTGTCAGGTTCGAAAGCAACCACCTTGCATTCACCAATGTTAAAAAAACCGAAAAGAAAATGAGGGTGATGCAGTTGATAAATACTTCCGCTCAACCAGTTAAGGTTGAGTTCGATGCAATACCGGCACATCTTACACTTAAATCAAATCCCGAAACCCTTAAACCTGGTCAAAAAGGGATGATTGAAGGAACTTATGATGCTACAAAAAACGGTGGGTGGGGAAATGTGAGTGATATGGTTAAAATAAAACTGAATGGAGTTGTCCAGGAGAATGTGTATTATTATGTTTCGGCAAATCTTGTTGAGGATTTTTCCTCATTATCAAAGGAAGAACTGGAGAATGCTCCGGTATTTAAAGTTGAATCGACAACTGTTGACCTTGGTAAAATAAAAGGCTCAACACAAAATGAAGTTGAGTTCAAATTTAAAAATGAAGGCAAGAACGATCTGTTGATCAGGTTTATAAGATCTACATGCGGTTGCACAGCCGTACAACAGGGTAATCAGGGTGTAGGCATTAAACAGGGAGAATCAAGTACTATCAAAGCGGTATTTAACTCGGGGAGTTATACCGGAAAAGTTACCAAGGCAATCTATGTTTACACAAATGATCCTAAGAATTCGGAAGTTGTACTAATGCTTACTGCCGATGTTGAACAACCAGCCCCGGTAAAATAATTAATGGACAATAAAAGAGAATTTAAAAGCTCACTAAAGGTACATAAAGGGATTCCGCAACCACCCAGCATTAATCCTGATGTTTTGACTAAATCGGGGCGGAAGAAGAGAAAGAAATATTCTGCTGATGAGTTTGTTTCAGGTATACTTTCCGGGAACAGAGCAATCTTAAGTCAGGCTATTACTTTGGTAGAAAGTTCATTACCTGAACACTATGAAACAGCTCAATCTATAATCGAGAAATGTCTGCCTTTCAGTGCCAGATCGACCAGGATTGGAATAACAGGTGTTCCGGGAGCAGGGAAGAGTTCATTCATAGAGACATTTGGATTGCATATTTTAAGCGAGGGACGAAAACTTGCCGTGCTTACAATTGACCCGAGCAGCAACAAGACAAAAGGAAGTATTCTCGGTGATAAAACCAGGATGGAACAACTGAGTATCCATCCGGGAGCTTTTATAAGGCCTTCTCCCACGACAGGTACCCTTGGAGGTGTCGCCCGAAAAACAAGAGAAACAATAATTCTTTGTGAAGCTGCAGGTTTCGATACAATTCTGATTGAGACAGTTGGTGTCGGGCAATCAGAAACATCTGTCCACTCTATGGTCGATTTTTTCCTTCTTCTGATGCTGGCCGGCGCCGGTGATGAGCTCCAGGGAATCAAAAGGGGAATTATGGAGATGGCAGATCTTATCACTATTACAAAAGCCGATGGAGCCAATAAACAGTACGCAGAAAATGCCCGTGTGTCATTTCAGAATGCCCTTCATCTCTTTCCAAAAAAGTCATCGGGCTGGGTCCCCCGTGTTCTCACATGTTCCGCTTTGACCAATAAAGGTATTAAAGAACTCTGGGATATAATAATGGAGTACTTTACTTTTACAAGGAATTCCGGATATTTTGATATATTCAGGAAGGAACAGGAAGTGGTAAGGATGCATAATACAATTATAGAGTATCTGAATAAGTCATTTTATAATAATAAAGAGGTGAAATTGCTGGTTCCCGATATTGAACGCCAGTTGCACGAGGGAACTATCACATCATATAAGGCGGCCATTAAGTTGCTTGACAAATATTTCAAAAGGCAGACTGAAAAATAATTTATATCTTTGCAGGCTTAAATACATATTAACAGATTGCAAAATCAATACTTATATTATATGAAAAAGGTCATTTATCTGTTTGTTATAGGAGTTGTAATGTCTTCATGTTCTTCAAAACCTCATTATACAGTTAAAGGAAAAATTGATGGATCCGACAGTATTACCTTTTATCTTCAGAAAAAAGAAGGGAACAAGGTGGTTTCTATCGATTCTGCGATTTCAAAGAAAGGCACTTTCACTCTGAAAGGCGGAGCTATTGATTATCCCCAAATGGTTCAGCTTGTTGCCGGCAATACAAGGAAAAGGACATCATTCTACCTTGAGAACTCGGAGATATCAGTTACCGGAAGTCTGGATTCATTATTCAAATCAAAGATTTACGGATCTAAAACACAGGCTGAGTACAAGACATTAATTGATTCAATTAAACCTTTGACTGATCTTTATTCGAGAATCATTATGAAATACCAGGCTGCCAACCAGTCCGGAAATGCAGCAGGTGTTGAAATATTTGAAAAACAGGGTGATTCCGTTCAAACGGAGATGATTAAACTTCAGAAAAAATTTGTTAAGACCCACCCGGCTTCTTATGCATCTCCTTCGATTGCGGTAGGCCTTAGCTACGAGATGGAAGCTGAGGAGATTGAATCTATGATCAACGGACTTGATACGGCAGTTGCAGCTTTACCCCAGATTAAAAGTCTGAGAGAGAGAGTTGCTGTAATGAAATCAGTGTCTGTTGGACAAAAAGCGCCAGACTTTACCATGAGTGATGTTAACGGTAACCCGGTAACTCTTTCCTCAAAGATCGGGTCGAAATTGTTGTTGATTGATTTCTGGGCATCATGGTGTAATCCTTGCCGTCAGGAAAACCCGAACGTTGTGAAAGTATATAACGAATTTCACAAAAAAGGATTTGATGTTTTTGGAGTTTCTCTCGACCAGAAAAAAGAGGCATGGGTTAAGGCAATAGCTGATGACAAGCTTTCCTGGACACATGTTTCTGATCTGCAGTACTGGAATAATGCTGCTGCCAAATTATATGCCGTGAATTCAATTCCAGCTAATTTTCTTCTTGATGAGACCGGGAAAATAATCGGCAAAAACCTGAGGGGAGAAGCTCTTTATAACAAAATAACTGAGGTTCT
>PMNJ01000365.1:12918-13058 GCA_003162595.1 Bacteroidales bacterium
CCCCATATCTCAGTCAGAATATCTTCTCTGGCAAGTATCTTATTCTTGTTAATAATGAAATACTTCAATAGTTGTGCCTCTTTGAGTGTAAGCTTTTCTTTTGAGTTGCCACAGATCAGCTCAAGAGTGTTATATTTCAG
>PMNJ01000149.1 GCA_003162595.1 Bacteroidales bacterium
ATGGTTCTTCTCAACGATAATATTGTGGGTCTTGATTCAGCAATATTTATGCATCCTACAATCTGGAAAGCTTCGGGGCATGTTGATGCATTTAATGATCCTCTCATAGACAATAAAGATTCTAAAAAAAGGTACAGGGCAGATATCCTTATTGAAGAGCACCTGGCAAAGATCGATGATAAGATAACCAAAGAAGTGGATAAGGCCAGAGAAAGGTTTGGTGAAGCTTTCGATGAAAAAAAATTCAGAGAGACAAATCCAAGGGTTCTGGCAAACCAGTTAAAAATAGATGAATTAAATGTACGGTTTTCAAAAGCTCTTAATGATACCAACCTGGCGGAACTAAGACAGATTATTATTGATAATGAAATAGTATGCCCGATATCCGGCACCCGAAACTGGACCGATGTAAGGCAGTTTAACCTGATGTTTGCCACTGAGATAGGGTCAACTTCCGAAGGGGCAAATAAAATTTATCTCCGTCCGGAAACCGCCCAGGGGATCTTTGTCAATTTTCTTAATGTTCAAAAGACAGGAAGGATGAAAATACCGTTTGGGATTGCACAAATAGGGAAAGCATTCCGGAATGAAATCGTCGCCCGGCAGTTTATCTTCCGGATGAGAGAATTTGAACAGATGGAGATGCAATTCTTTGTACAACCCGGCAGTGAGTTTGGCTGGTTTAATAAATGGAAAGAGACACGGATGAGATGGCACCAGGCACTTGGTTTCGGAAGTGAGAATTACCGCTTCCACGATCATGTTAAGCTTGCCCACTATGCAAATGCAGCAACGGATATTGAATTTAAATTTCCATTCGGGTTCAAAGAGGTTGAAGGGATACATTCAAGGACCGATTATGACCTGAAACAACACCAGGAATACAGCGGTAAAAAGATGCAGTATTTCGATCCCGAAAAAGGTGAATCGTATATCCCCTATGTAATAGAAACATCAATCGGTGTTGACAGGATGTTTCTGCAGGTGATTTCTGCTGCATACCAGGAAGAGGAATTAAAGAAAGAAGATGGCAGCATTGATATCCGTGTAGTTCTGAGGTTACCTTCATTTCTAGCTCCTGTAAAACTGGCCGTGATGCCTCTTGTGAAAAAAGACGGGCTCCCGGATATTGCTGAGAAAATTGTACATGACCTTAAATTCGATTTTAACTGCCAGTATGACGATAAAGACTCGATTGGCAGAAGATACCGCCGGCAGGATGCTATCGGTACCCCGTATTGCATAACAATTGATCACCAGACTCTTGAAGATAAGAGTGTTACGATCAGGTACAGGGATACCATGCAACAGGAGAGAGTTCAGATTGGGCAACTTTTAGAAATCATTAAAGAAAAAGTCTCTATTCAAAGCTTATTAAAAAAGCTATAAGATGAATAAAGTTCTTATAGTAACCTATTACTGGCCTCCAAGCGGTGGTGCCGGAGTACAGCGATGGCTTAAATTTTCTAAATACCTTCCGGAATTTGGATGGGAACCAATTATTCTTACCGTAGATCCCGGGTGCGCTGCTTACCCGGTTACGGACCTATCACTCAAGGAGAATCTACCTTCATCAATAAGAGTTTACCCGACTCCTGCAATTAACTATTTTGGTATTTACAGGAAGGATAGATCAAAGATCCCGACAGCCGGTTTTGCAAATAGTGTAGATAATACACTTAAAGGAAAGATTTTCCGGTTTATCAGAGGCAATTTTTTTCTTCCTGACCCCAGAAAAGGCTGGAACAAATATGCATTTAAAAAGGCATGTGAATTAATTGAAAACGAGGGAATAATAAATGTAATTACTACTAGTCCGCCTCATTCAACACAACTTATAGGATTGAAGATCAAAAAGAAATATCCGGCTTTAAACTGGATCGCAGATCTTCGTGATCCATGGACCGATATTTATTATTATAAACAGTTCTACCCAACCTTTATCTCAAAAATGATCGACCAGCGGTTTGAGAAAAGTGTCCTGAAAAAGGCTGATAAAATAATAACCGTCGGAGTTTCACTGAAAAATCTGTTTTCATTAAAAATTAAAGGGCTGGAAAACAAGACAGAGGTTATAACCAATGGTTATGATGAAGATGATTTCACTGGAATCACACCAATCATTCCTCCCATGTTTACTATAACCTATGTAGGCACTCTTTCAGATATTTATCCTATCGACGGTTTTCTTAATGCCGTTCAGATCTTTAAAGATAAAGGGAATGAAATTATTTTAAGGTTTATTGGAACAGTATCAAAAAGTCAGAAAGATCTGATTCAATCCAAATCCGGAGATTCAATTCTTGAGTTTATCCCATATGTTAACCACACTGCAGCAATACAATATATGCTTAAAACATCTGTCTTATTGCTTATCATACCTGATCATAAAAGTAATAAGAGCATTATCACCGGGAAAATTTTCGAATACATTGCATCAGGCAAACCGATAGTCTGCATTGGTCCTCTTGATGGGGATGCTGCCGGAATTATCGGAAATAAAGAATATGGAAAAACATTTTCCTACATGGATTCCAAAGGGATTTCTGAATATCTAGCCTCACTGATCTCTGAGAAACCTGTTCTGGAGAGGACCTCCTCTGCAGTCTATAGCAGAAAGGAATTAACAGGAAAAATCATCCCCCTCCTCTCAAACCGGAATTAATAGAATAAGGTACTTTAGTTCATCACGCCAATTTATTTTTACCTTTAGCACACTTTTAAATCCTTAATATTACTTTATAAAAGTGAATTATGAAGGTTGGGATTGTCGTTGATAATGAATTAAATGGTGATATCCGTGTTCTCAGGGAAATTGGGATTCTGAAAGAACAGGGATTTGAAATATTTGTATTATGTTTTGGATTTTTCAAGNNCCTTGAACTCCTGCATGTGCATGATCTTTATATGGCGCGGGCAGCACATAAAGGAATACAAAATTCAAACAAGAAAATTCCTATGATACTTGATCTCCATGAAAATTATCCTTTTACAATCACTACTTATAACTGGACAAAAGGATTTTTGAGGAGATCTATTTCCCGTCCTGATGTATGGAAGAAAAAAGAACTTGAATATATGAGTTATGCCGACCGGATAATTGTTCTCAGCGAAGATTTCAAAAACACCTTATCAGAAAGGTATCCTGAAATGAAATCAGAGACTTTCATTGTCTTACCGAATGTCCCTGATCTTTCAAAACCGGAATATAAAAATAAGGGTATGGTTTTGAATCCATTCAAACAAAAGTTTCCCATAATTTTCTATTATGGTGTGATTGCCGAAAGACGAGGTATCTTTGATGCACTTGATGTTTTTATTAATCTGGTGAAAGAAAATCATCTTGTTAATTTCCTTCTGATCGGACCCATAGATAAAAAAGATAAAACACTTTTTTCAGAAATCACCAGTTCGGATCTGTTAGCTGGTCGTCTACATCATATTCCATGGATTGAATCGACAGAATTCCCCGCATATCTTGAGATCTGCGATATTTGTGTTGCCCCCTTTCATAAAAATCCTCAGCATGAATCGGGTGTTGCAAACAAAATATACGATTATATGCTTGGAGGGAAACCTGTAGTTGCTTCAAACTGTAAACCGCAACAAAATCTTATTGAAAAACATGATTGCGGATTAATTTTTGAAAATAAAACAGAATTCCATGATGCCATAGTCAAGCTTCTTAATGATAAGCCCTTAAGAGAAGAAATGGGAGAAAATGGAAGGAAGACCATTATGAGAGAATATAATACAGATATTATAAAAGAGAATTTGTTGCTGGTGTATAAGTCGCTAAGCAGGTAAATAGGTTACGATGAATATTTTGGTGCTCACACATTCATACCCCGATGTTAAAAATAAATGGCGCGGAGTATTCGTACAGGAACAGGTTAAAGCCTTGAGTAAACTGCATGATGTTATTATTGTCTATTTTAAAGTTGATTATACACATTTTGCTCCACTCTCTGACTACTCATTTTTGAAGAAACAAAGCGGAAGAATAACCGAATATGAAGTTACTATCAACAAGTCTTTTCCTGTTATTACTCAGGCAAAATATTTATCAAATACTTATCGGTTCATTGAAAAAGAGATCCTGACGCAGGTAAAAATTGACATAATTCATAGCCATTTTTCGTATCCTGCAGGATTTCTGGGTACAATAATTCAAAAAAGGAAAAGGATACCCAGTATTATTACGGAACACACCTGGATCAAAAAATATTTCAGGAGTTGGATTCATAAAAAATGTGTTCTTTATGCGCTTAAGAATTCTTCCGGAGTTGTTTCTGTAAGCAATGCTTTAAAGGATGATATCTCACTCTTTTGTAGCCGTAATGTTTCTGTAATTCCAAATGTTATAGAAGTTGATAAGTTCTATCTTTCAGAAAAACACGATCATGAGACACTTAATATAGGGATTCTTGGCGGAATGGGAAATTACAGGAAGGGATTAGATATTTTAATAAAATCTGTCTTTCTTTTGAAAGATATGGATTTAATGGTCCACATCGGAGGCGATGGCATCCTTCTAGAAAAGTTTAAAACGCTGTCCAAAGAATTAGGAATATTTGAAAAATGTAAATTCTATGGTGAGATATTAACAGAAGATATTTCCGGTTTTTATTCCCGCCTGGATGTATTTGTACTTGCAAGTCGTGATGAAACCTTTGGCGTTGTTGTTGTTGAGGCAATGGCAAGCGGATTACCAGTTATAGCGACAGATTGCGGGGGACCGAAGGAAATAATTACCAGGGACACCGGATTATTGGTTGAAAAAGAAAATCCGGAGGAACTTGCCAGAGCAATTAAGTATATTTCAGAAAACCTTCATCTATATAACAGGGATTCGATCCGAAAATATGCTGAGGAGAAGTTCGGACAGAAGTCCTTTGTTGAATGCATTACCCGTTTCTACCAGGATGTTTTACGAGAAGGGATCTAAATTCTGAATCTAACCCCGACCTGTTTTGAAGCCTTCATTAATTGACTATCAGGAAGGCGCCCCAGGTATACAAAGTAAAACTATGATTTTTTGTTTATCGCGGGCTTTGTGACTAATTGATATTACTTTTCAGTAAAGCAAAAAAATTTGTACCAATAATTTTGCTTGTTAATCCTTCATTTATCAATTTTAACCTGTCTTCGGCAAAATAAAAAACCGACCAGAATAATCTCTGTGGCAGTGGTTTTAACCGCACCCTTATTGAACGGTTTTTCGTATACATTTCATAAAAAGACTTATCGAAAAACCCTATTGCAGTAAAACTCGAAATAACTTCAAATCCGGCATTAATTACCAACCTGCGGGCATCTTCTTCATCATAGCAGCGAAGGTGACCCGAAGGATCCTGTTCACTATATAGCCGGTTCCTGGTATTAAATGATTTCTCTAGAGGGAGATTAATTAACACATATAATGATATATTTTGAACCATTTTCATAAATTCTAAATCATCTGGTATATGTTCAACAATGTCTGAAAGAACAACAAGGTCGTAACGACGATTTTGAATTTCGCCGGGGATAACCTTAATGAAATCCTCTAAGGTACCATGAAAGAATTTACACTCGGGATAAAGACTTTTTGCAGCTTTAATATTATTACCTGATATATCAATCCCTAACCTGTTTTTTAAGTGAAGCCTGTCGGCAATATTATTTAATAACACCCCGAATGCACATCCGACTTCAAGAATATTATCAACCTTAAAACCTTCCGGTATAAGCTGGATAAGTTTCCGGACTTTCCAATCTACTGTAATAGAATAATCTTCACGTCTGCCTGCATCATTTCTGAATGCAACGTAATCAGGCTGCTTATCATAGAATAATTCAAAATCCATATTGTCAGTTTTTTCTTAAAATATAAACCAGTGACCGACCTTTCTTTGGTCCTGTAATGAACGGATAAAAGAATGGAAGAATGATGTTTCTGAAGAAAGAAAAAGTCGAAAACCCGAAGAAATGTAAAAATGGAATTGTCCCGGCATACCCTTTTTCTAAAATATCAAGATTGTAATAACCAAACATATTTTCAAGCTGTACATATGACAATGGAGTAATATGCCCATGGGCAAGATCTGTTTTCTCATAAGCTAAAAGTGTGCCTCGCATGAAAAACCTCAGTCGCGATGGGAAGCTGGAGATGTTTGGTGTACTGAGCACAATAATTCCGTCTTCTTTTAGAACAGACTTGCAGTCACTCAGGTATTTCCAGGGATTATTAAGGTGTTCTAAAATTTCAATCGCTATCACCATATCATATTTATCGGAAATAGAATTAAGGATTTCCGCTATATTAAGGTCAAGTTTAAATTTCCTCTGAACTTGTGCTTTTATCTGATCAGTATCAATATCACAGGCATCAACAACCGTACCCGCATCAATAAGTCTTTGAGAGAAAGCTCCCTGTCCGCAACCGAAATCAAGAATATGCATTCCCTTTTTCAAATATGGATTCAATATTTTAAAAATGTCAGAATGAAGTCCGTGGGCAGCCAATACCTTTATTCCTTTATAGTCAGTGGGCTTAATATCTCCTATTTTAATAAACATAACAGACTGATTAGGATTATTGCTTGTAAAAATACCAAAAACTGTCGTCTTTTTACATGATCCACAGATTCTTCTGACAATCTTGTTTAGACTCTCATTTCTCATGATTACAACTAATATTAAAAAACATGTCACGACGGGATTTTAAAGCTAAATTGTATCTTCGCAATGATTTTAGAATTTTATAACCTTCAAAAAGTTATAGAGGTAACAGATCTGTTGAATATTATACGATGTTAAAATCAATAAAGATATCTTTAAAAGACACACTCATTTACGGCTTAGGGAATATTGCTGTTAAAGTTGTCGGCTTGATTTTGATCCCGCTTTATACTGATCCAAAGTATTTTTCAATTGATCAGTTTGGGATACTTGGAATACTTGAGATCTCAGCTCTCGTTCTGACTGCATGCATGGCATCTGCTTTACCTCAAAGTCTTACCAGGTGGTTTTGGGATAAGGAATACAAAGACAATCAGAAGGGTATTTTTTTCATGACCATTGCAACACAGTTGGTTGTTTCATCAGCATTTTGCATGTTACTTATTCCTATTTCCGGTAAACTTTCAATTTTATTATTTTCAAAAACTGACTGGTCAAGGGTAATCTCACTTGTTATTCTTGCGTCCGCTATTCAGGCAATAAACAATATCATAAACACTCTTATGCGGCTCCAGTCAAGATCGTTGCTTTACACAATGACCAATCTGTTTAAACTTACTTCCGTTCTGGCTTTAACACTCTATTTCATTCTTTCAAAAAAGATGGGGCTGGAAGGTATCTATCTTGCCCAGGTAATTGGAAATTCGCTGGTTGTACTATTCCTTTTAGGTTATACCTTAAAAAACTTGAGAGTCTTCTTTGATAAAATTATTTTCAAGTCTATGAATCTATACGGGTTCCCTTTATTCCTTGGTAATATCTCGGCGGTCCTGTTAAATGTAATTGACAGATATTCACTTAAATCACTTTCTGTTCTGAAAGCTGTAGCCTTATATACCCTGGCTTTCAAAATTACAAGTGTTTTAAAACTGGTTATAGTTGATTCAATGAAACTTGCCATCGGGCCAATGATGTTTAAACGACTTGATACACCTGACAACAAAAGGTTCTATTCTAAAGTTCTTCTCTATTCATCATTTGTAATGATGTTTGCAATTGTAGGCGTGTCTTTATTCTCTTTTGAATTAACTAAAGTAATGACAAAGTCAAAAGAGTTCTGGGGAGCTGTGGTAATTGTTCCTGTTTTGGCTCTGTCAATTTTCTTTATCAATCTGAAGGATTTTTCTGTTTATGGGTTGCATTTTGCTAAAAAGACAAGAATAATCGGGACGATAGTTGTTTTGTCCACGGTACTAAGCCTTGTTTTTAATATCCTCTTTATCCCAATATGGGGTATAACAGGAGCTGCCATTGCTACACTTTTATCGCAGTTTATTTACTGGATTGCCTGTTACTATTTTTCACAGAAAGTATTTTTCATCCCTTATGAAATCAGGAAAATAATAATAATGTTTTTCTGCGGAGCTGTTTTGTCCTTTTCCAGTCTGCTTGTGAATGGCATGGATCTTCTTCCGAGAATGATTATTAAAACAGTATTATTAGCAAGTTTCCCTTTTATCCTATACCTCTTCAATTTTTACGAACCTATTGAATTACAGTCTATCAGAGGATTTATATCCAAATGGTCAAAAATTAAAAACATAAAAAGTAATCTGAGTTCTTTAAAGGGAATAACAGACGAGTTATAAGAAATTAATTACATAATTTTGTTTTTCTTAGGTCAATAACCTTAAATACATTGAAATGCAAATAAAAAATAAAATCAAACCCATTCTGCCACATCTTATTGCCGTACTATTATTTATGGTGGTTTCTTTCGTTTATTTTTATCCTGTACTTGAAGGCAAAGTACTGAAAGCCAACGACTCTACAGTCTCAAAAATAAACTCCAAAGAGATTCAGGATTTTCGTGAAAAGAATGGACGTGAGCCATTATGGACAAATTCGATTTTTAGCGGGATGCCTGCATATCTTATTTCTACCAGGTACCCAGGAAACCTGATAAAATATGCAGACGGATTTCTCAGGATGTTTAAAATGCCGGTTTCAGTATTGTTTCTGTCAATGTTGGGATTTTATATTCTCCTCTTGATTTTTGAAGTTGATCCATGGCTGGCTATGGCCGGAGCTATGGCATATGGTTTTTCATCCTTTTTCTTTCAGATTCTTGGCGCCGGGCACAATACCCAGGCAATAGCACTGGCCTATGTAGCTCCCATGATCGGAGGGATCTATTACACATACAGACATGATGCTCTGAAGGGAGCGTTGTTTACTACTTTTATACTTGCGCTGGAGATTCAGGCAAACCATCCCCAGATCACATATTATGCATTAATCTGTCTCCTGATATTCGGAATTGTAGAATTTGTATATTCCCTGAAAAACAAATCTGTTGTTAAATTTCTTAAAACATCTGCTCTGCTTATAATACCTTTTATTGTTGCAATAGGAATAAACTTCGCAAGCCTGTATACAACCTATGAATACGGAAAATATTCGATAAGGGGGAAATCTGACCTTACAGTTGAAAATAAAAATACCACATCAGGTTTAAATAAAGACTATATCACTACCTGGAGCTATGGTGTTGATGAGACGTTTAACCTCCTGATACCTAATTATAAAGGAGGATCAAGTCGTCCATTTGACCGAACCTCGGAAACTTATAAGATATTAAGCCAGAATAACAACCAGGCTGCTGCAAATGAGCTTCAGAAATACTGGGGAACTCAACCAGGCACCGATGGACCTCACTATGTAGGGGCCATTGTTTTCTTTCTGTTTGTTCTGGGACTGATACTCATTAAAGGTCCTGAAAAATGGTGGCTTCTGGCGGCAACAATATTGTCAATAATGCTTGCATGGGGAAAAAATTTCATGCCTTTTTCAAACTTATTTATTGACTATTTCCCCGGATATAATAAATTCAGAGCAGTAACAATGACTCTCGTTATTGCAGAATTTTGTATACCGCTTCTGGGATTTCTTGCACTCAGAGACATATTCAATGGTACTACCACCAAAAAAGAAATAATAAGAGGGTTGAAAATTGCTGCAGGAATTACCGGAGGATTTATCTTACTTATTATCATACTTCCCGGAATTGCCGGTTCCTTTCTTGGACAAAATGAAAGTGAATATCCCGAATGGCTAAAGAATGCTCTGATAACGGACAGAAAGGTTCTTCTCAGAAGTGATGCAGTGAGATCTCTGGTATTTATTTTACTTTCATCTGGGGTCATTCTCGGCTTTATTTTTGATAAACTAAAGAAGGAGTATGCAATTCTTATAATTGCGATACTGATCGTTCTCGATCTATGGACTGTGGACAAAAGGTATCTGGATGCAGATCGGTTTGAAAGACCATCAACAATTCAAAAGTCATTTACACCAACTGTTGCTGATGCATTTATTCTGAAAGATCCATTACAGAACAGAGTACTCAATCTACAATCCCCATTCAGTGATAATTCGCCAACTTCATATTTTCATAAATCTATTGGAGGATATCATGGGGCTAAGATGGAAAGGTACCAGGAACTCATTGATTCCTGCATATATCCGGAACTTGGAGCTTTTGGCGGGGCCGCAAAAAAAGTACAATCCGTTGAGGAACTTCAAATGGCATTTAATAATACACCAGCTCCTGCACTTAATATGCTCAATACTAAATATGTTATTTTTAATCCCTCGTACCCTCCTTTAATTAATCCAAATGCTCTCGGTAATGCNNCAGATTACAAAAACATCGTTCCCTGTCCAGGAAAATGAAAAGATTGATCTCATTTCATACCAACCCGATGAATTGCATTATAAATACGTTGCGAGAGAAGAGAAACTTGCAGTTTTTTCAGAAATATATTACCCTGCAGGATGGAAGTGCTATATCGACGGGAAAGAGAGCAAATATTTCCGTGTTGATTGGGTCCTCCGGGGCATGGTTGTTCCGGCAGGGGATCATGAGATAAAATTTGCTTTCAAGCCTGCTTCTTATTACGTTGGAAATAAAATTTCACTTGCAAGTTCTGTATTGCTTATCCTTTTATTTGCAGGCTATTTCTTTACTAAATTTAAAATGAAATCTAAGCCTGAATAGTATGGTGCATCATAACGTATGCCCTCTTTGTTCTTCTGAAAAGATTGGTCTGCAACTCAATTGCACTGACCATTTTATAAGTAAAAAAGAATTCCCTGTTTTTAAATGCGCAGGATGCGGTTTCTCTTTCACCCAGGATTATCCGGAAGAGAGTGAAATAGCCAAATTCTATGAATCTGATAGCTACATCTCACACAGCGATACTTCAGAAGGTTTTTCCAATAAGATATACCGTTTTGCAAGGAGTCTCATGCTTCGCAGAAAGCAAAAACTCATTCAAAATATAACCGGTCTTAAAAAGGGAACTATACTTGACATCGGCAGTGGAACAGGCCACTTTGTCTACACAATGAAAAATGCCGGTTGGGAGGCAAGAGGAATAGAAATAAATGAAAAAGCCAGGAATTTTGCCATATCACATTTTTGTGTGGATATTTCTACTCCTGACAAAATACCGGCAAATGAAGCAGGTAGCTTTGATTGCGTTACACTCTGGCATGTACTCGAACACTTCCATGATCCATATAAGTACATATCAGAAATCTACCGGCTTGTAAAACCAGGCGCTATTTGTGTAATTGCATTACCGAATTGCAGCTCGTACGATGCAGAACATTATAAAAGGTTTTGGGCCGCATGGGATGTTCCCAGGCATTTATGGCATTTTAATCCCACCACATTCAGGCAGTTTTCTGAACTAACAGGATTCATGTTGGAAAGTCTGAGAATCCTTCCTCTTGATGTCTTTTATATTTCCCAGCTTAGCGAGGAATACAAAGGGTCATCATTACCCTTTCTGAAGGGAATGTCAAAAGCAATGGTTTTTTCATTTTTGTCAGTTTTCAAGAAAAGGAAGGGCAGCTCGCTTATATACATCCTTCGGAAATCTATCGTTTAATAACGATCAAGCCAGCGATATCTTCTGGAATTATCCCCAAACTTAAGGGCAACTGTTATTTCATGTGTACCATATGTAATACTCTGAATTTCCTGAAGCGTATAATCATATGCATATCCAAAAAACATATTCTGAAATTTTACACCAATGTTGGCTATCAAAGCCCCGCTTGTCCGGTAAGCCAGCCCGACCCAAAAACCCTGATTGTAAATATATGTTGCACCTATATCAGCCTGTGGCTTAATTTGTTCCGACATCTTTAGAAGAAATGAAGGTTGAATAAT
>PMNJ01000032.1 GCA_003162595.1 Bacteroidales bacterium
TTCCTCTCAGAGAGCTCTTCAAAAGATGAGTAGCCTAGTAATTTCACAAGAGTAGGATTAGCTAAAATAATTTTACCTTCCGGAGTTGTTCTGTAAATCCCTATTGTGCTATTTTCATATAAGCTACGGAACCGTTCTTCGCTTTCCTGCAGTGTTTTTTCCGCCTGCTTGCGCTCGGTGATGTCCTGCACTACGCCTTCCAAACGCATAGCTTTGCCCGTTGCGTCGTAATAACCGCGTCCTTTTGCCGCAAGCCAATGGATGCTTTCATCAGGCCAAAGGCTGCGATATTCAATGTCGTAATCTTTGTGATTGTCGAGCGCATCCTTTACCGCCTTACATGTCCTCTCACGGTCATCAGGATGTAATGCATCACTAAAGCGCTGATAGCTCATAGTTTCATCAAGCCCTATGCCGAAAAGCTCTTTACACAGATTGGAAAAGATCAATTCACCGGTAACGGTATCCAAATTCCAAATCCCGAGATTAGCACCCTCCATTGCAAAGACCAAGCGCTCTTTACTTGTCTTAAGAGCTTCTTCTGCCTTTTTACGTTCGGTAATGTCCTGAAATGAACCCCTTACTTTTACAACTTTGCCTTCCTGCATGATTGGAGAACCAATAGTTCTGACCCATTTATGATTGTTCTTTGCAGTAATCATTTCCAGGTCAAGATCATAAGGTTTTTTAAGTTCAATGGCATTCTTTATTGCTGCTTCTATTGTGGTACGGGACTCCGGAGTGTAAAAGCTGATTCCCTGACTAACATTAGTTTTTTCTTTGGGGTCAAGATCATGTATCCTGGCAACTTCATCGGTCCATGTCCCCTCCATTGTAATGGCATTAAATTCCCAACCGCCTATTTTTGCAATTATTCCTGTTTCACGCAACAATTCGTCTCTATCCCTGAGAATATTTTCTATTCGTTTACGCTCAGAGATGTCTCTGATATTGCATTGGATTACCTGGTGGTTGCCCACCTGGTAGACATAGCTGACGAACTCCACTTCAATGCGCCGCCTATCAATGGTTTCCAAAGGCTTGTCTTCGTAGCAGATATATTTATTTTCCTGCAATTCCACAAAGCTGGCCTTATTAGCGATGATATCCTTGAAGAATCCCAGTTCCCAGATACTCTTACTTATGAATTGTTCGCGTGAGAAACCCAACATCTCGATCAGGAAGTGATTCACATCGACGACCATCCCGGTCTCAGCATCGAGAATCAGAATACCGTCTCTTGCAGATTCAAAGAGACGGCGATAGCGTAATTCTGAATCACTAAGTATTTTGTCTGCCTGTTTGCGGTAAGTTATGTCGGTTGACATTATAAAAACACCATCAGGAACCGGTTCAATTTTTAATTCAAACCATCCTTTTGAGCCATCAGGAAAGAAAAACTCATTTTCCAGATATTGTGAGGTCCGTTCTTCTATACATTTTTTGATCACATCAAAGGCTTCCGTCTTTTCGATACCGGGCCACATCTCCATATATATTTTCCCGATGAGTTCTTCTTTTGGACGTTTGTTCTGTTTTTCAGCAGTATTATTAATGTATAGATAACGCCAGTCATATCCTAATATCTGGCAGCCCTCCACCATGTTGTCAAGTGTGGAGCGGTAGCGTTCTTCGCTTTTAGCAAGAGATGAAGTTCTCTCCTCTATTCTTTTTTCAAGTTCTTCATTTAACCGGCTAACCTCTTTCATTGCTTTTAAGAATTGTTATATCATTTAGCCATGCAATAATTACCAATAGACCTGAAACTGAAACCAGGAACCCAATGATGGTTGCAGTTGTGGTAAAAGGGATCTTAAAAAGTCTGTTTTCGTTGTTCATTATGGCGATTTTGGTTTAGCTCCATTATATAAATTAACATATTCAATATTATACACTTTTCATAGCTTGAATTGAATTTATACAAACATGAAGAGACATATTATAACCGGCTTAAATGTATTAGCCTGAAAAGGAGTAAAATATCTATCGAAAAAGACGGCATTTGTAATACAGATCAACTTACAACTCTATAAAATTATGAAATAATAAAATAATTTAAAAGTTTTTTGTACCAAATTATTATCTAATAGTCAGGTCTATAGGTTTTAGACCGGAGAGGAATTCAACAGAAAGACGGGGAATGAGTAAATAAACCTAATATAATAAAAAGACATTCAAGTGGAAACCTGGTGAGTTAACTGTGTGTCGCGTTACGAAGCTGGTAAATGGCTAGTAAGTAGTCCCGGTATGCAAAGTTTGTAAGTTGGCAATGGCGAGGTCGGGTTGACCGTGTTAGGCGGAGCCTTATTTCATCATTAAGTCCAAACTGTCCTTAGGTATATTACTTTTCCCCATGTAATCTATAACCTCATTAATCTTTGTAAAGAATAAATCATATGCTGTTTTGGTCCGCTTATTTTTTAAATAAAGATTCTTAGTTAAGTAATTATTGACATCTTTATAATTTAGGGGGCCGGTTTTAACCCTTCCCATCGTACAGTCCATGAACCATCATCAGGGAAACCGGGCGCATTTTTTTGTGGTGCTCCATCCCATCCCGCTGCCATCATGGCAACCGCATAAAGAAGTCCACCATTTCCAGGAAGGTACGGGCAAGGGCCGCCGGTGCATACACCCCGTTCATCATAGTTGTTTTTTGTATCCGCATCCATAAGCAAGACGTCTATGGCTAGATTCGGCTCGCCTACACGGGCAGCAGCCATAGCAGTCCACGGAAAATCCCATCCCCAGCAGCGTTTCCAATCCCAGGTCTCCAAAACTTTGAGAAGTGTTCTATGTGCAGTCTCGAAATCCACACTTTTTTGTGGAGGAAGCATTCCCAAAACGCCTACCATATTAGGGTGTTCCCAAGCACGCTTTGTATAGGTATCAAGCCATTCAGCGGAATGTAAAAAGACGCCGTCTTCAATTGGGATTGGTTCCAGATGTTGACTGACTTCGTCCCAATGTGGATTGCGGGCCAAACCCAATCGTTCACGCCAAACCTGAGCCTGATTGAGGCCCCAGGTCCAATAGGCCAAATCAAAAACATCGTCCTTGGTAATGCCTTGTTCACTGGGTGGCATTACAGGATCAAGATGGTAGATGCCTGTTTTTTCGTCATGCACGGCATAGTCGGCCATGTGCTCGGCCGTTCCTGCTACAACCTCGGCCCACTTTTCGAGTGTTGCACGGGTTGGATGAAGCCGATAATCGAGTTCAGCAAAGAAGATAGGGTGAGGCTCCTTCCAAAGCAGAACTTGATTGCCTTCCCATGGGGCAGAACGCCCTTCTGGACCTACCGATTTTTGCCATTTAAGACCTTTATAACCTAGCTGTTCAGCCAGTGCTCGTGCAGTTGGGATAAAACGTTGGTAACATTTCAGGGCCTTATCTGCCATTGACCAGCGGTTCCACAATGCATAATGTGCAAGGTGCCACCATATCATTTCCATGTGAAATTGACCTCTCCAGGAATCTATACCCATCAGGCCAATCTCAGCAGAAGGAAAACTTCCTGCTGACTGCACAGCCATCAAATATTGTGAAAGCACAATGCGCCGTTCAAGTTCCTTCCATCTGGAATCCTTGCTGCCTGATAGATCGATAGCGCCCCCGCTTTCCCAAAAGTCTGGCCAATGTTTTGCATTGGACCGAGAGGTTGCCATGAAGTCAGGAATCTTAGATTTAACTGGTATTGCTGAGAATGCGCAGTTAAACTCCAGCATGGATACTCCGTTTACTTTTATTCGCCAGGCATTGGTTTCCTTTTCGGTTAAAGGCTTTAGCTCACTGCCTTTACTCCATCTTAAACTGAAGAAGTAAGTAACAGCATCTATCTCCCTGCGAAAATCGGAGCAGAGACCAGACTTATCTTCCGAAATAAGAATCGTTCTGTTACCATTTGTGCGTTCAAAATCACCTATCCAGGGTCTGTTTTGTTGTATCGAGGGATAGGGGAAATCTATTGCGATTTCAAGGTCACCATTTTTTAACAACGGCGATTCTATTCTAACAGAAATCTCGTCGACATTTGGATTTACACAAGTAATTACCTGAACAGGTTGCCCTCCTATGGTAAATTTTGAGGTATGCATGCCAGTCCAAAGATCATATGTTCGCGATAGGTCCTTAACATCATCGGGAGAAAGCTCTATTCCACCTGATTTCATCAGCCGCACCCGGCCCAAATTGAAGCTGTGTGGATTATCGAACATCCAACTACGAATGGCTGAAGTGCCTATTGGGAAAATATCTGGTCCAGTGTTACGCCCTTTCTGGAAAGTACCAGTTGCCGGAATCTGGTCCGAAGTTACACCCTCAGGAAATGGAAAGGAATGCCAACCCCAATGGGACATGGTATTGCCGCCAAAAGTTTGAAGACCTGTGGCATCCACGTTGAAACAGAACTCTCCATTTCCGAGAGGAATCTGCCCTTTTACATCATTCCACGAAATATTGTGCCGTGAAACCAGCGCATGTCGGTCAATTGGCTTCGGTGGAGTAATTGCAATGCTCTGTGCGAAGGTGCCCATTAGCAGGCATATAATGAAAATAGCTTCTATGGGATATCTTTTTGCTTTCATATTATTTAATTGTTTTTTTCTCATTTACTCGCATAGACTTTAGGGGCTGATCGAGAAGTAGTCTGGTTTGCAAAAGGCAACCGAGGACCGACCTTAAATTTACTTTGCGAAGCAACATGAAAAGCTAATTCGGTCCGAGCTCAGCGAAGCTAATTA
>PMNJ01000045.1 GCA_003162595.1 Bacteroidales bacterium
CATTGAATGCAACTATAAATTTGGAATAGAACTATTTGGCTAATAATGGCATTATCATGACCCGCAAATGCGTATCACATTAGAAATCTTTAATAAAATGCCTTATAACTTGGCTTTAATTAATTTTAAAAGGACAGAAAATAACAATACCCTTAGAATATTTGGTAGGTGAGTTGGTAGGAAAATAGGGGTATTTAAAGTGGTTTTTAAACTATTTTAGATTTTAAAATAGGAGAGGAGATCGTTATAATCTCCTCTCTTTGTGCTTTTTAGTAAAAATATTGTAGTTTATATATGTGAACCTGAAGGGACTCGAACCCCCAACCTTCTGGTCCGTAGCCAGATGCTCTATCCAATTAAGCTACAGGTCCTGCTGTTATGCGGACGCAAATATAACAAAGTTTGGAAAAATTACATACATTAATTTAAGGAAGTTTGGAGTGACCTAAAGTTTGGAGTATTTAAAGTTGAAGAAATGTTTGGAGTGAACTAAACTTGAAAGGTTGAAAAAGTTGAATGGGTTGAACAGCTTGACTTTTTATTCTCAGTAATATTCACTACTTTTATTAGTCTCAAACTGAAAAAATATTTAATGTATTTTACTGATAATTAATCATTAATAAAATAGTTATGAAAAAGGCAGCCGGCATAATTATAAAAATATTTTTTGGAATTATTCTGTTGATCCTTGTCTTACTTTTTACTGTTCCGATAATCTTTAAAAAGCAAATTATGACTAAGGTTGAACAAGTCATTAATAATTCGGTATATGCAACTGTTAAATTTGATAGTTATAAACTGGGGTTTTTCAAGGATTTTCCGAACCTTTCCTTTTCACTTTATGATGTATCTGTTGTAGGTGTAAATAAATTTCAAAACGATACTCTGGTGGCACTCAAATCAATGGATCTGGTGTTTAACCTTTCCAGCCTTTTTAAGAAAACGGGATATGAAGTAAAATCAATTATCATCGACAGGGCTAATGTAAATGCCATAGTTAAAAAAGATGGGAAAGCTAACTGGGATATAATGAAAGATACTTCCAAAGCGGTGGCTACTACCCCACCAGCTCCTTATACAGCTCCAACTGCAGCTCCAACTCATTCTGTCGTTCCAGCTCCATATTTATCTCAGCCTCTGTCTCAACCTCAGCCTCAGTCTCAGCCACAGTCTCAGCCTCAGCCTCAGTCTCCCCTGAAGATACTACTGAAAAAAGTTGAACTCCTTAACAGTTCCATATCATATGTTGATGAGAATTCAGCAATGAAGGTCTACCTGAAAAACGTTAATTTTTATCTTAAGGGTGATATGACCACAAGAGAATCTGATTTACAGATGACAATTAATGCCAGGGAGTTTACATTTATTATGGATGATACGAAGTATATTAATAAGGCTGTTCTCGATTCCAAAATCGATATGCTTGCCAATCTCGATAAAATGAATTTCACCTTCCGGGAAAATTATCTCGCAATTAACGATCTGAAAGTCAATTTTTCTGGTAATGTGGCCATGACCGGAAAAGATATAGTAACAGATATAAAATTCAGTACCGCTCAGACCTCTTTTAAAACGCTTCTCTCTCTGATACCGGCAGTTTATATGAAAGATTATAAGGATATTAAGTCAAGTGGCGAATTTAAGCTATCAGGTTCAGCAAAAGGTATTTACAGCGATGCTGATAGTACACTACCCGATATAACACTTGCGATTTCCGTTTCAAATGGATTAATCAGTTACCCATCATTACCGGAGCAGATAAAGAATATAAACATTAAATCAGATGTTTTCGTCAATGGAAAAGCCCTTGATAAAACTATAGTAAATGTCGATCTTTTTCACATGGAACTTGCCGGAAGCCCTTTCGATATGACACTTAACCTTAAGACACCGATCAGTGACCCGGACTTTAAAGCTTCAATGGTAGGACGAATAGACCTTGCAGCGTTTTCAAAAGCTGTCCCGATGTATAGTATGAGCCTCTCTGGTATTATAGATATGTCAGTTAAGATGGCCGGAAAAATGTCGATGATTAAAAAGGGGCAATATGGCAGTTTTAATGCTTCCGGTACAATGGGTGTTAAAAATATGATGATCGCTATGAAAGGATACCCTGATGTAAAAATAAACCAGGCCGCATTGGAATTTACACCGGCGTATGTATCAATTACAAACTCAAGCATAAATGTGGGAGGGAAGAGCGATTTTGTGTTGAATGGCAGAATTGAAAATTATATTCCTTATGTCCTGAGTAATAAAACAATCAAGGGAAATCTTGTATTGAGGTCAAAGTTTGTCGATGTTTCTGAAATAATGTCAAAAATGGCTTCCCCATCCACCACAACTGCACCAGTGTCATCAACCGCCGCAGTCTCAACTGTTAAAGATCCCACTGCAGGTGCAGCTAAAAGTACTCCAGCCAAGGTTGCAGAAGCTCCAGCCAAGGTTGCAGAAGCTCCTGCCAAGGTTACAGATGCTCCAGCCAAGGTTACAGAAGCTCCTGCCAGGGTTACAGATGCTCCAGCCAGGGTTACAGAAGCTCCTACCAGGGTTACAGATGCTCCAGCCAGGGTTACAAATACTCCAGCCAAGGTTGCAGATGCTCCGTCTTCACTTACATTAATAAAAGTGCCTGAAAACATCGATTTCGACATAGATGCTCTTATAGATGAGTTCAGCTATGATAATATAAAAGCACAGAGAGTAAAAGGTCATTTGATTATAAGAAATGGAATCCTAAGTATAAGGGAAGCAAGAATGGACATTCTTAACGGTACAATTGCGATGAATGCTGATTACGATACCCGCGATACACTTAAGCCGGTTATGAAGGCTGACTTTGATATGCAGAATATCGGTGTAAAGGATGCTTTTAATACATTCAATACTGTTAAAAAACTTGCTCCTGCTGCCTATGGAATTGACGGGAAGATAAATGTAAAGATGAATTATGTTAGTTTACTGGGTCGGGATATGATGCCTGTAACCAATTCAATAAATGGAACAGGTACAATTAAGTCAAGCGAAATCACTCTTCTGGAATCAAAAGCTTTCGATCAGATGAAAGAGGTTCTGAAGCTTGGCGATAAATATGGCAATACCTTCAAGGATATTAATATAAGTTTTAAAATCTCTGACGGGAGAGTATATGTAAGCCCGTTTGATGTAAAAACCGGAAATCTTAAAATGAATATAAGTGGTGACCAGGGTCTCGATCAGACACTTAATTACATTGTCAAGACTGAAATTCCAAGATCTGATCTGGGAAGCTCAGTTAATTCCTTAATTAATGGTGTTTCCTCTTTTGCGTCTTCTTTGGGTATAAAGGTTAAATCTTCAGATGTGCTTAAAGTAAATGTCAAAGTAACAGGGACATTCAGCAAACCGTTAGTGACTCCAATGTTCTGATATACAAGCGGCCACGTCATGGCATGACCATTCAATAAAAAAAGACCGTTCTTATCGAACAGCCTTTTAATATCATAAAAGTTTCCCTTAAAATTTCTTTTCGCGGATACGTGCCTTTTTCCCGGTCAGATCACGAAGGTAGAATATTCTCGCTCTGCGTACTTTCCCGTGTTTATTGACTTCAATCTTGTCAATAAATGGGGAGGCAACAGGAAATATTCTTTCAACGCCTATGTTTCCTGACATTTTCCTTACTGTAAAAGTCTCGGTAATTTTTTCTCCGCTTCTCTGGATTACAACGCCACGGTACTGCTGGATTCTCTCCTTATTACCTTCTTTAATTTTATAATGGACAGTAACAGTGTCACCTGCTACGAATTTCGGAAATTCATTTTTTACCGCAAATTCTTTCTCAACAACATTCATTAAATTCATCACGCAATGTATTTTGTATACTCAGTTTGGTTTCAAAAATCCGGTCGCAAACTTACAAATAAAAATTTGATAATCCGAATTCTGTAATAAAAAGTTTTTAAATCAGCTCAACCTCAACCTCTGTCTTTCATTCCCTTTGACTAATGTCCTGCTTTTGAGGGTTCAAGCAATTTATCTCCTGTTTCCTG
>PMNJ01000289.1:0-152 GCA_003162595.1 Bacteroidales bacterium
GCAACTGCCATACCAAGAGCTGCCGATATTGATGTTGAGGAGTGACCGGTTCCAAATGCATCGTACTCACTCTCAGCCATTTTTGGGAAACCGCTTATCCCTTTATATTTTCTGTTAGTTGAGAATTTTTCCCGTCGTCCTGTAAGAATTTT
>PMNJ01000289.1:242-4765 GCA_003162595.1 Bacteroidales bacterium
ATTATTCCTGAGTGTTTGCTGAAGCATCCCCCGGATTTTCTTATTTTTGTTTCTGAATCCGATGGGTGAGATACAATTTTCATGAGGCGCGGATATTATAAATAAAATCAGACTGATGTTATGAAAAGATCAATTTTTTACATCCTGGGCTTTATTGCTTTAGTAATTTTTTCAATATCATGCGTTTCTGCAAAGAAGTTCAGCAGCTTGCAGGATACCAGCAAACATTTCATGAATGAGAGGGATGCTTTCAAAACCGACAACATCGGGCTTGAGATGCAGAACAAAGAACTGAAGGCCAGGCTGGCAAAGCTTCAAAAAGAAGCTGATACCGTTCAGAAGGAGATCACTTCTGCACAGAATGAACGCGACAAGGCTGTAGATGAATATAATAAAATGTCCACTAAGTATACCGAATTACAGAATGCACAGGAGGATCTGATCAAGGGGAATGTTAAGGAGACTCAGAAATTGCTTGCAGATCTTCAGACAGCCCAGGCAAACCTTCAGAAGAAAGAAGATCTTCTCCGTCAGCTCGGGCAGAACCTCGATACAAAGAAAGCCTCGCTCGACGAACTTACTTTTGAGTTAGAAAAAAAGAATGCACGGTTGGCAGAACTTGAAAAAATACTCGATGCTCAGAAAAAGATAGTACAGGATCTGAAGAGCAAAGTATCTGAAGCTCTGCTAGGATTTGAAAACAACGGACTTACGGTAACTATGAAGAATGGCAAGGTATATGTTTCCCTTGATGAAAAACTTCTTTTCAAATCAGCGAGCTGGGATATGGATGCGAATGGGAAAAATGCATTGAAAAAACTGGCAGGTGTATTGGAAAAAAATCCGGATATTCAGATTATGATCGAAGGACACACTGATAACGTTCCCTATAACCCTGGTAACAGCCAGTTAAAGGACAACTGGGATTTGAGCGTAAAACGGTCCACCACAGTTATCAGGGTTCTGCTCGAAGGATCAAATATTGATCCGAAACGGTTGACTGCAGCAGGAAGAAGCCAGTATTCGCCTGTAGATGATCACAATACCAATGAGGCCCGTCAGAAGAACAGAAGAACTGAGATCATTCTGACTCCTGATCTTACAGAGCTTTATAATCTGATTAATAAATACTAATACTTTTCTCTGTGAGCCTCTCCCGATAGATCGGGACAAGTTGTGCTTCTCTGTGCAACTCTGAGTAAGTTCTTATTTTTTAGTTACACAGAGGGCCACAGAGGATATCACAGAGGTCCACAGAGATTTATTTAGAGAATTCCTGTAGTTTAACATTCATATTCTTAAGAGCTGAAAGAAGATTATCTTCAGGCCTGAGAAAATCCTGGTTCCCCCAGAACAGGGGATCATAGTTCATAATGGTCTTGGAAAAGATTGAATGAATAGGAGCAAGTTCTTCCCGGTCAAACCGTGTAACATTGTTTAATTGGGTTTCTGTGATCGCCAATTCAAAAAATACCTTGAACTGTGTATTGAAAAGCCTCTTCTTATGGTTTGAAGAGAAAATAAGATCACCTCTTACATGATTTAAAAAATATCTATTATCCATTTTCCGGTAACTCACGGAATACTTTACGGAAATGGGCCAGGTGTCAAATCCATGTGAGGAGGTGGTGATAAAAGAATCTTTCATCTTATGGATTTGCTTTGGATTGATTTCGAATTCAGCATTAAGGATACCGTAATCAACTGTATTGATATATATAGTGCCTTTAAATAATGGCAGCTCAACATTTTCACGCTGCTCAAACTCGATAGCGTAAGCGGTTTCATCATCATATGTAACGATATCTGTCATCCTGTAGGTGTAATCAGTCGAACTCTCACTGTTAATGAAATCAAAGAGGTTTTTTGCCCCGTCAAGTTCAAGACAGGTGCTCAGACCTGCTTTGAGTCTTATAGCAAGAGTGTCGGTGCGGTCGGTGTTTTCAATTTTTCTGCTTTTATAAACCTTAATCTGATCGCCCAAAAGAGTTCCTGAGTATGCACTTTTATAAATCTTCAATATTGCCTCGGAATAGGTCTGAAGTTCAGACTTTTTCAGAACGCCTTCCCTGTAAAAAGCTGTCATTAACACAGGTGTGTTTCCATAGTTATGAGGAATCTCCTTAAATGTCCGTGAAATGATCTCCTGAGGATTATGATTTTTGATAATTATCTCAGGAATGGAGATGAATTCTCTCTTCATTGAAATTGTCAGGTTGTTTCCAAAGACTTTTTTAACCGGAATTTCTCTTCCGAGATATCCGAGATAGGAGACGGAAAGTGTATCGTTAAAAAGATTGGATGTTATTTTAAGTCCGAAATCACCGTTAATATTTGTGACGGTTCCCTTCCCTCTGTTCTTCAATACGATTGTAGCAAAAGACAATGGGTCGGAAGTCTCATCATCGATTATTTTACCGGTAATATATTTTACTTTATCCGCTGTTGTTGAATCTGCAGGAATGGAACGGCGTCTTTCTATATGCGAAATAATGATGTACTTATCAATTACAGAAAAATCCAGGGAATCATTTTTGAGGATACTATCAAGAATAATGTTAAGTTTTGTGGCCCTGAAAGTCATAACTGTCTTTTTCTCCTGATCGACCAGGCGGCTGTCGTAGGTAAAGTAGTATCCTGTTTTCCGGGTAATAAGATCAAGGGCATTGCCTGTTTTGATTGTCCCTGCCCTGAAGGTAAATATAGAATCAAGAATAGTCTTCTGGCATTCCGCTCCTTGCTGAAGTATCAGAAGATTGAATAATGCAATGGCCAGAAATTTTATAAAAATATTGCCATTGGAAAATGACATTTTTCAGTGATGAGTTATTTTTTTGAAAGATGATAAACATTCCCATCTTTTGTATAACCCAGGTTAAAGCTACGACAAATTAAATTAATTATTGTTTCCTCATCTGCATTAACAATAGGGGAGCGCCATGGATTATCCAGAATAAGAGAATCATCTGCAACAATATCCATATTATAAACTCTCTTGAGATCGCTGAATACAACACTTAGTTTTTGTCCGCTGTAATCGAGGTACCCGGTCTTCCATGAAAGGTAGTTTGGATTATTGTTTACAGTTTTAACCGCTTCTTTTGAGCTGACTGTTCCAACATAGCCCGGATCGAGTTGAAGGGTCTGTGATCCCGAATTATCAGAAACCAGAACTTTTCCTGTTTTTACAAAAACCTCAACAGCAGATTCCTTGTTATTTGTAATTACATTGAAGGATGTTCCGACAACTTTTACTTTGGCATTGCCGGCATCTATAATAAATGGTTTTGATTTATCCGGAGATATTTCGAAGAAGGCTTCTCCGGTAAGTTTTACATCCCTTCCGTGTTTGCCAAAATTTCCCCGGTAGCTGAATTCGGAATTCCTGTTAAGATAAACCTTACTTCCATCGGGAAGTGAAACCAGAATATTTTTTTCATAATTTCCTGCTATAACAGTGTTTTTTTTACTTAAAAATCCCGAGTTATTCATATAAATTACAGCAGCTCCAAGACTTAACAAAACAAGAGCAACAGCAGCAATTCTCAATACTGTAGTTCTCATGAAGTTTATCCTTACAGGGCTTTCACTAATTTTAAGACCATTTTCAATTAACCTTGAATGAACATTATTCCAGGCTTTATCGACATCTATTTTCTCCTGACTATTCATATTCTTTAAATCTTTCCACTTTTTACCTGAATTATTAGTATCTGCGGCCATAAACTGCCCTAGGAGATCAGTTTGTTCTCCTTTTTCACCTGAAAGGATGGAGGCAAGTTCCTCCCACTCCTTATCTGTGAATGTCCCTGTCTTTTTCATCTCTTTCATTATTGTGTTAATTCCTTTCTGAATTCTTTTAATGCCCTGCCCATATTTGCCTCTACTGTTTTTATTGAGACTGATAACTTATCAGCGATCTCGGAATATTTAAGTCCCTCAAATCTGCTCATGGTAAATATCTTGCCGCATCTTTCCGGAAGTCTTTCCAGTATCCTTGCTATTTTTTCCTGCAGCTCTTTGTAATTGAGAATATCTGAAGGACTCTCCTGACTTTCTGATTGGCTGTATGACATCTCTTCAGCATGTCGTTCGATAACCCTGTTATGTTCAATATAGTGCAGGCATCTGTTATGAACTGACCGGAAGAGATAACCATTCAAAGAACTTTCAATATTTAATTTTCCCTTATCCTGCCAGAGTCTGAAAAACAGATCCTGAACTATTTCTTCAGCAGTGTCGTGATCTTTTATCAGAGTCTCAGCATATCGTACCAGGGAAACATAGGAGGATCGGAAAAGCGACTCAAACTGTCCCATATCGCCATTTCTGATCCTCCGTGTTATGTCAGTATCCCTGAGCATAGATCTGATTTTATTTGTTTTCTTCTCTGTCGCTGAATTTAAGCTTTCTGCTAAGTCTGCGTATTGCTGATTCAATACTCTGGTCGGGCTCAATCACATTATAGTCTCCCCAGAATTCCTTATCAGTAAATGCACTTACTTTATCTGAAAACACATCTG
>PMNJ01000192.1 GCA_003162595.1 Bacteroidales bacterium
ATCGAAAGCTTATCATCCATTGCAATATTTTATCTGTTTAAAAGAGCAACACATCTGTCAATTTCCCGCACCAGTTCGGTAATTTTTTTCTTCGCTTCCAAAGCATTTTCACCTTCACCCAACAATGCTCCTGATAATTTAATCCGCTCGTATTTAATTTCTAATTCTTTCGTTTGTTCTTCGCGTGCCTGAAGCTTACCTTTTAACACTTCGTTTCCGTTCTTAAGATCTGCCACTTCAAGCTTCAGATTATTATACCGATCTAATAATTCATCCAGTTTTCTATTCAAAATTATTAATTCTTCGTAACCCTGACCGGACATAATAAAATCTTTAGTACAAAATTAACATTGTTAATGATATTTTCAAAAATTTGATCGAAATAGTTTGCCTTAATGATCCTTAAGTATAGCTTTGCACCTCTGTATTTTTAATAATTGAACGCGATGCTTCTAATCCGGATTTTTATTTTTAGTATGTTGTTCTACAATGCGTTAAATGACATTCCAAAAGATAAATCAATATTCATCTCACCGGTAAAGATACCTCAATTGTTATCTGCAAATTTCGGTGAGTTAAGAATNNAGGCATCCTTCAGGTTATTCAACGGTCTACGGACACCTTGACAGATTTGCTCCTAAAATTGAGGATTATGTCAAAAAACAGCAATATTATAAAAAAAGCTTTCAGATTACATTGTTTCCCGAAAAAGAAGAATTTCCTGTCAAACAGGGTGAGCTTATAGCTTATTCGGGTAATTCAGGTAGCTCCGGCGGCCCTCATCTGCACTTTGAGATAAGAAAATCAGACAGTGAAAAACCTATCAATCCTCTGCTTTTCGATTTTGGCATGGCAGACAATATTCCACCTGTTATAGAAAAACTTGTAATATACCCCATTAACCGCCACACTTCAATTAATAAAAAGAATGCAATTAAAAAGATAAATGTGATTGGAGGTCATGGAATATATTCTATAACTCAGGAAAATGGAATATCAATAAACGGTCTTGCAGGATTTGGGATAAAAGCTTATGATATGCTGAACAACAGTCCCAATAAAGTTGCAGTATATTCGATTGAATTATCAATTGACAGCATTTCAATTTTTAAATACAAAATGGATGGTTTCTCTTTCGATGAATCAAGGTATGTTAACAGCCATATCGATTATGAGACCTATATGAAGGAAAACATATATATTGAAAGGGCCTTTGTTCTGCCAGACGATAAATTGAGTGTCTATAAAAATGTCATCAACAGGGGTTTATTCAACTTCAAAGATAACAAAACTCATCGTGCCAAAATTACTGTCTCAGATGCCAATAATAACAAATCAGTATTGACCTTTCAAATAAAGGCACAGGCAGAAAAACCGCAGCCGGATCAGGATCTCGTTGATAAGAACATCAAAGTAATGCCATTTGACAAAGCCAATAAGTTTTCTGCTGAAAATATTTCTATAAGTATTCCGGCAGGAGCACTTTATGACACACTTTACTTTTCTTACAAGAAAGAATTGGGAACAAGTGAAATGTTCTCCGATCTGCATTATGTCCACAACAATCTCACTCCTGTCCACAAAGCCTATTCGCTCTCAATTAAACCAAAAACTATCCCTGCCGGAAAAGAGTCTAAATTGCTTCTTGTTCAGCTGGCAGATGATCAGAAAAAAATCGCTGTTAACAGTTTCTGGTCTGACGGGTTTCTCACTGCAGATGTTCTATCTTTTGGCAGATTCTATATTGGAATAGATACTGTTGCGCCGGTTATTTCAGCAAATGAATTGGCTCAGGGTGCAAATCTTACCGGGAAGAAGGAAATCAGAATCAGGATCACTGATGAACTTTCCGGAATAAAGTCATATGATCCATCAATAGACGGAAACTGGGCTCTGTTCGAATATGATCAGAAAAACGATATGCTGATTTATAAATTTGATGAAACCAGGATCACAAAAGGCACAAAACACAACCTTTCTCTTAAAGTAACTGACAATAAGGATAATAGCAGTTTATATAAATGTAGTTTTACATGGTAGTAATGTCCATCGCTTGCTTCCTGTAAAAACTCTATTTTCCTTTGAGTTACTTTGTGCTCTACTTCGTTACCCTTTGTGGATAAATTTCTTATTTTTACCACAAAGGTTCACTAAAGACATTCCAATAAATCAAATACTCTGGCACAAGGCATTGAATGTTAAATATTCCTAAAATACCGGAAAGGCCGGGAATTTTGACTATCTTTGTCGCATTATGTAAACAAAACGATTTGTCATTTGTTAGCGTAATAAGTTCTAGTCCATATTATTTGTACCTCAGTTAAGATTTAAACAGAATCGTTTCTGTTTAAACAGTTCAGTGAAAATTAAAGACGAACAGAGGAATAATTCTTAACACTATAATTACATTTATATAGATTATGATGAACGGAAGCATTTTAAAATGCTTCTATGATTATGATTATTTATAAAGCAGACTCACATTCTGCAAATTATTATTAACTAACTATTAGAATAAAGTAATATTATGCAAGAAAAAAAACAAACTGTTTTTAAAACACCTGACATAACCAGAATGCAGGAAGTAGTAATCAACCCAAGGACCAAGATTTATATAGCTATCGGGGCTGATCCAGAAGAAGCAAGAAGCCGCTACTGGGCAAGACAAGATGCAAAAGGCAAAGTTCTGCTGACACCTAAAAAAGCTGTGCTAAACTAATACCGAACAGGTTTTTTCAACCTTATAACTTAGTATATTTTGGGCGGATAAACACCCCGGCTGATCATATTATTAATACTCTCAACAACAAAAGGCTTATCTTCGCGATAGGTAACGCCGAACCATCTGTCGTTGCTCATTAAGATTTTAATCGTTATTTCACCATTCTTAACAAATTTATCAATGGATGTTGGAATATCAAGCTCAGCTTTAAGATCCATTCCATTTTTGTTGATGAAGTTTCTGAACTCATCGCCAAGATAACCGAAACAAGATGGTTTAAAACCCCACAGATTCATAGATACGACCTCGTTTCCTGTAAACTTTTGGAATTTCCCTTCACTTATAGGAGCTTTTGCACCATCAGCTGTTCTCTCAATCTGACGTGTTTCAATAATATTTTTCAGAAGGCCGTCTGAGCCTACATCGCAGACACCCCTGTTTACATGACCGTGGTCTGACAAAGTATTTCCCATCTTGTATCCTACAATACAGTAGCAATTCGGATCTTTATCATTAACCAGAAATTCGTGAAGGATTTTAAATGACTCAACACCGTAGTAGTCATCGGCATTTATCACGCCGAATGGTTCCTTTATTTTTTTTGAAGTAACCAGGATTGCATGGCTGGTACCCCATGGTTTCTGCCTTTCAGGGGAGACCTTAACACCTTCCGGCAGATTGGTGATCTCCTGGAAAACATAATCAACCTCAATTTTCCCTTTAAGCTTTTTTACAAATCGTTCTTTAACCTGTTCTTCTATATCACGTCTTATAACAAAAACAATTTTACCAAATCCTGCACGTATCGCATCATAAATTGAATAGTCAATTATTGTTTCTCCGGAAGGCCCTACTTCATCAAGTTGTTTATTGCCACCATAACGTGTACCCATTCCAGCAGCCAAAACTAAGAGAGTTGGTTTCATAATGTAATTTTTTATTCTGCGCAATTATACAGAAAAAAATGATATTTTAAAATATAAAACAAAATCATTGACACAATTATTTTTTTCTGACTCATAAATAATTAAGCACGAAAGACGTCTTAAATCCTTTGAGCACCTTAGTATTTTCCTTAGCGCGCCTTTGTGTTAAAAAAAAGAGATGCTCAGAATGCCGGAGCTACTGAATTTCATCTTACAGGCAGAAAAATTATTGAGAGTGAAATGACCTTCCAAAGACAAAATATTTCAATAGGCAATGCTTCCGATATTCCTGAATTTTCCAGAAAAGTCGTCGACCCTGATATGATAAGAAGCATAATCAATAAGCTGAAATTGATCTGAAATATCCTTTGAAATATTAATGGGCTTGTTACCTTTGTGATTCTTAATTCAAAAACTATTTTTAAATATTTAATAGTGATTTTTATGAAAAAACTATCTGAATTAATAATTGTAATACTCTTATCAGTCTTATTACCGGGACAGACTACAAATGCCTGTACAAATTTTCTTGTAACCAAAGGTGCGTCTGTAAAAGGATCGACAATGATAACTTATGCTGCAGACTCGCATCAGTTATATGGGGAACTATATTATTGGCCGGCAAAAGACTATCCTCAGGGCACTATGCTTGATGTTATTGAATGGGACACCCAAAAGTATATGGGGAAGATTTTACAGGTGGCACATACCTACTCTGTAGTCGGAAACATGAATGAACATCAACTCGCTATAGGAGAAACCACATATGGGGGAATTGAAACTCTTGTTGATACAACAGCCATAGTTGATTATGGAAGTCTTATATATCTGACGCTTCAGAGAGCTAAAAATGCAAGAGAAGCTATAAAAGTGATGTCTGACCTGGTATCTGCATACGGTTATGCCAGTGAAGGTGAATCATTTTCATTTGCTGATCCGAATGAAGCATGGATTTTTGAAATCATTAGTAAAGGAGCTAATAATAAAGGTGCCGTATGGGTAGCACGTCGTATTCCTGACGGATATATATCAGGTCATGCAAACCAGGCAAGAATACAGACATTCCCTTTGGCTACCGGCAAGAAGAACAGTATTGCAATTACTTCTAAAGAACTTAACAGGGTGTCAGAACCTAATATTGAATGTGTATATGCATATGATGTAATCGAATTTGCCAGAAGCAAAAATCTATTTAAAGGGAAAGATGCTGAATTCAGTTTCTCCGACACTTACAATCCGATTTCTTTTTCAGGCGCCCGTTTTTGCGAGGCACGCGTATGGTCATTCTTCAAATCAGTTAATGCTGATATGAATCAGTACTTCAACTATATTTCCGGACATGATTTAAGCAAGCGTATGCCTCTGTGGATCAAGCCTGACCATAAAATTTCCGATTACGATATGATGAATTTCATGAGGGATCATCTTGAAGGAACCCCTCTTGATATGAGAAAAGACATAGGCGCAGGTCCATTTGGTCTCCCCTATCGCTGGCGTCCTCTTGATTGGAAAGTATCAAATGATAAAAACGCGCCATTATATTGTAATGAAAGAACCGTTGCTACACAGCAAACCGGGTTCGTCTTTGTAGCTGAATGCCGCAGCTGGTTACCTGATCCTATCGGGGGTATCTTCTGGTTTGGCGTTGATGATGCTGCCACTACCGTCTTCACGCCGATGTATTGTGGTATAACTGAAGTTCCTGAATGTTTTAAAGTTGGAAATGGCGATATGCTTACTTATTCTCCTACTTCGGCTTTCTGGCTATTTAACCAGGTTGCCAACTGGTGCTATACACGTTATGATATGATGAGCGCTGACGCACAAAAAGTACAGAAACAGCTTGAAACAAAGTACGTATCTAAAACAGATTCTGTTGATGCGGAAGCACTTAAACTGTCTGCTAAGGATATGAATATTGCAAGGAATTATCTGACAAATTATTCAGGCGAAATGGCCCGTAATACTTTTACTCAATGGAAAACATTAAGTGAGTACCTTCTTGTAAAATATATTGATGGTAATATCAAAAAAGAAAAGGACGGAAAGTTTGAAAG
>PMNJ01000242.1 GCA_003162595.1 Bacteroidales bacterium
CGAACCTTGTGAAAAGAAGGCAATCGTCATCGGTATCATTGGGAAGACACATGGAGTAAGAACCCCTGCAAAACCTGCAAGCAAAGAGATCAGGAAAAATTTCAATAATCCCCTGGAGGATTTGACCGGAGGGGAATTAATACCATGTTTAATACTATTATTAATGCCCTTATTTTCATTTTTATCTTCTATTTTTATTGAGAATTCAACATCTTTCGGAGGAGAACATGTTGCATTATTACAGGCCATATAATTCACTGTACCTTTAACGGTAAAAGAGGATTCCACCGCAGTTACTTTTTGACGGAACTCAGCAGAATTACTGAACGTCTTTATCTTAAAGCCAAAAGCATCATCAAAAACCTCAACAGGTTTTGTAACTTCATAAGTATTGCCATTAAGTCTGTAACCTGGCAAAGTGTCGAATCTGAAAGATGTTTGGATAGGTCCTCCTGCTGGAATGTCCATCGAATAGATATGAGAATTCTTATCGATAGCAGCTGTAAAAATCAGTTCATACTGTTTGTCGCCTTTTCTTTCATAACTGAAATCCCACGTAACAGGGTCATAGATCTGAGCAGATGTAATTAAGGAAAAAAGCACGAAGTATATTAAAAGTGTTAGTTTTCTCATTACAATATTGATTTATTGTGTCAATTATCCCTTTGTGTTACTTTGTTTTTCCTTCGTGATACTTTGTGGTTAAATTCTTTCTTTTTACCACTAAGGAACACAAAGGTATGCACTAAGATTCACAAAGATAAAAAAAGAACTTACACAACTTGTCCCGATTTATCAGGAGAGTTGCACAGAGGTAACACAGAGTTAAACAGAATTGTTAACTGAACAATGATTAGATTTTTGCCCTGAGCCCTGAGCCTTTATTTAGGCCAGATCGATTTCATTATTAAAATGATCGAAGAAATGATATTCAAGCATATGATAAGAAGTAACTGCCTGTATCTTAAGCTTTATTTTATATTTGAAGTTCCATTGCCTGTAGATTGGGAAGAGCCCCTTTTTAAGATAGGATGCTACAAAAGGATGGACGTTAAGAATGAGTTTTCTGGTTTTAATCTTATCTACAATAAAGGAAAGACCTCTCTCGAGTTCATCGGTAAATAGGATGGTGGGTTTAGTTTCACCAGTTCCCTGGCATGAAGGGCATTTTTCATTTGTTACAATATTCATTTCAGGTCTGACCCTTTGCCTTGTTATTTGCATCAACCCGAATTTGGTGAGAGGAAGTATGTTATGTTTGGTTCTGTCATTAGCCATCACATCCTTTACTTTATCATAAAGTTGCTGNNATTTCAGTTGCGGCTTCCATATTAACCTCGAGAGCATTTGTTTCCTGGTCATTTCCCGACCTTGATCTGTTACCGCTGTTTACATCAATAACGTGAAGCGCTTCAGTATGTTCAATAATGAGATAAGCCCCATGTTTGAAAGATACGGTCTTCCCAAAAAGTCCTTTTATCTGTTTATTAATTCCAAAATAGTCAAATATAGGAAGAGTCCCTTTGTAGAATTTAACGATTTTTTCTTTCTCCGGAGCAATCCCCCTTATATATGTCCTGATATCTTCAGCTAAAGTAGGTTCATTGATATGAATACTGTTAAATGTAACATTAAGCATGTCCCTGAGGATTGTTGAAGTTCTGTTCATCTCTCCGATGAACAGTTTTGGTGCTTTTACCTCCTTCTTTACCGTAATGAAAGCAGATTCCCATTTCTGCACAAGTTCTCTTAGTTCGGCATCAAGTACGGAAACTTTTTGACCTTCAGCCACTGTCCGCACTATAACCCCGTAATTCCTTGGTTTAATGCTCTGAACCAGAGCTTTAAGCCTGTTTTTTTCTTCGATGCTTTCAATTTTTGAAGAGATGGACACCTTATCTGAATATGGCATCAGGACAAGGTTTCTTCCTGCAAGGGAAATTTCGGAGGCCAGACGTGGGCCTTTTGTTGAAATTGGTTCCTTGGTTATCTGAACAATTACAGTCTGACCGGTGACCAGAACATCTGCTATTTTGCCATCTTTGTCAATATCAGGTTCCAGCTTGAACTTATGTACCGGTGGCACTTTCCCTTGTTTCTGAAGAGCTGTTAGATAGTATTTGTGCTGTGTTCTGAACTGTGCACCAAGATCTAGATAATGAAGAAAAGCATCCCGTTCGTAACCTACATTTATAAATGCAGCATTTAGCCCGGGCATGATCTTTTTTACCTTACCAAGGTAAATATCCCCGACTGAAAATTTTACATTACGTTTTTCCTTGTTTAACTCAATTAACTGCTTGTCTTCCAACAACGCTAAAGAAACCTCGGAATCACCAACATCAATGATTAAATCCTTGTTTACCACTTCACTATATTAATCTGAGTTAATATATTATCCGCCACTACCGACATATTAATATAATAAACCTAAAGACCATCAGATCTTTAGGTTTATTATATTTCATGAATGACCACTTACTGATCTGCTATTTCTTTTTATGTCTATTCTTCCGCAAACGTTTTTTACGTTTGTGAGTGGCCATCTTATGTCTTTTTCTTTTCTTACCGCTTGGCATAGAGAATTATTTCTTAACGTGTGATTTTACTTTTGTTATGAACGATTTTGCCGGCTTAAAAGCTGGAATATTGTGAGCAGGAATAATGATAGTTGTATTTTTGGAAATATTCCTTGCAGTTTTTTTGGCTCTTTTCTTTACGATGAAGCTTCCAAAACCTCTGAGATAAACGTTACTACCTTTTACCATAGAATCTTTTACAGTTTCCATTAAGGCTTCTACAGTTTTTTGAACTGTTACCTTTTCAATACCAGTGTTCTTGGCAATTTCATTAACAATGTCTGCTTTAGTCATTTTTCGTGAAGTTTAAAATTCAACAAATTATTTTGAGTATTCGTTTTTTCAATTGTGCAAATATAAATATATTATTTGTTTAAATAGAAACACTTACATAATAATTTTTTTTTCAGGTTTTATTAATGCCTTAAATANNATGGTTGCTGAAAGTGGTTTTTTTATTAACTTTACAATCCGTAAATTGAATTAATTATAAATATATAACTATATGTCTATCAATAAAGTTATACTTGTAGGTAATGTTGGAAAAGATCCTGTCGTACGTTATTTTGATAAAGGGGTTGCCAAAGCGACATTCCCGCTTGCTACAAGCGAGACCTACACAAATCAACAAGGCGAAACAATAACTTCGACTGAATGGCATAATATTGTTTTATGGCGTGCCCTGGCTGAAGTTGCCGAAAAAACCATTAAAAAAGGTTCTCAGGTATATATTGTCGGAAAAATAAAAACCAGATCGTATGTAGATAAAGATGGAGTTAACAAGTACATAACTGAAATACTTGCAGATACTCTCCTGTTGCTTGAGAAGAAACAAGCATCCGGCACTACATCAGCGCAAACAGAAAGTTTAAAGGGTGAAGCACACGATAAAGGAATCTCAGGTTCAGTGGTAAATGACCCGCCCGCTCCATATCAGCCGGCCAATGAAAGCAATAACAAAAACTGGTCGGACAAAACCAATCTAACCGACGATGATTTTGGTGTTGACAGCAAACCCGGAAACGCGCAGAATGAAGATGATCTGCCTTTTTAGATAGTTTTATTAATAGAAACCAGTTGGAACCGGATTATCCGCTATCTTGCTTAATGCTACTTTCAGGTATTGGTATAAATACTCCTGATTTTAAAATAGTTATTGGCCTATTAGTAATCATTATCCTTCTCATTGGATCTGCCCTGATGTCTGCCTCTGAAGTCGCATTTTTCTCTTTAGGACCTGAGGACCTTGAAAACCTGAAGACAAACAAAGACAAAAAATCGAAGACAGTCCTGAAACTGTACAGCAACCCCGAAAAACTTCTGAGCACAGTGCTGGTTGCAAATAATACGGTCAATATAGCAATAGTGCTACTGGCTGCATTTCTCAGCCTTAGAATTTTTAATTTCAGCTCGGAACCTGTTCTTGGATTTATAATTAACGTTGTAATCATAACTTTTTTACTGCTTTTTTTTGGCGAAGTGATGCCAAAGGTTTATGCTTCAAGAAATCATATTTCAATTGCCCTGTTTATGGCCTACCCGTTAACTGTACTGGAAAAGGTCTTTAAACCTATTACATCTTTGCTTATCTTCTCTTCCTCATTCGTGAAGAAAAGAACAGGAACACGGCGATCGAACATCAGCATGGATGACCTTTCCGATGCTCTTGAAATGACATCTGAAGACTTTACTGAAGATGAAAAAATACTTAAAGGAATCGTCAATTTCGGGAATATCAATGTCAGCGCCATAATGTGCTCAAGGACAGATGTAACTGCAATTGATATCAAATATGGATTTGATAAAATAGTTCCCATAATAATTAATTCAGGTTTTTCGAGAATCCCGGTCTATTCAGGTTCATTCGATTCTGTTAAAGGAATCCTCTATGCCAAAGATGTTCTTCCTTATACAAATAATCCGGGAAGTTTTAAATGGCAGGCTCTGCTGCGGCCACCATATTTCGTACCTGAAACAAAAAAGATAAATGATTTACTTAAAGAGTTTCAGACAAAGAAGATCCATATGGCTGTTGTTATCGATGAATATGGAGGCACTTCGGGGATAGTAACACTAGAAGATATTTTGGAAGAAATTGTTGGCGAGATAACTGATGAAAGCGATGAAGATCAGTTATTATTCCGTAAACTGGATGAAAATACATATATCTTTGAAGCCAAGATCCTCCTGAATGATTTCTGTAAGGTACTCGACATCGACGAGAAACTTTTCGAAGAAGTCAGAGGAGAGTCAGAAACACTAGCCGGACTTATTCTTGAACTGACCGGTGAAATTCCACAGAAGGACCAGATAATCAAATACGGGGATTTTATTTTCAGGATCGAATCTGCCGATAGAAGAAGAATAAAGGAGATCCGTGTCAAAATAGATAAAAATAATGGGGAAAATAAGAAGGACTAGAATCCTGACACTATTGATCTTCTTGGGTGCTTCTTTTGGTTGCAGTCATATTCCTGTTCCAAAACCCAGGGGCCATTTCAGGATTGATCTCCCTGTTCATAAATATGTTCAGTTCAATGAGCAGACCGGAAAAAACCTCAAAATTCCGGTATCATTTGAGTATCCGGCATACGGAAATCTTACTTTTCAGGGAGAAAAGGGGTCTGACCCAGGCTGGTTTAATATCGAATTCCCCTCTTATAAAGCTAAAATATATCTGACATACAAGGACGTTAAGAATGATCTGGATAGCCTTCTCGATCAGAGCTATGACCTTAACGTAAAATATCATGTATCAAAAGCTGATGCAATTAAAGAGAATGTAGTCAGCAATATTGATAACAAAGTATATGGAATTATATATGATCTGAAAGGGAATACCGCATCGGCCGTTGAGTTTTATGTTACCGACAGCCTGAGTCATTACCTGAGAGGATCTCTTTATTTCGCCTCTGAGCCAAATGCGGATTCACTTGCTCCGGTAATTGATTTTTTCAGAGAGGATATTATGCACCTGGTTGAAACTCTGAAGTGGAAATAACAACTAATAGCTTCCAATGGGTTGTATTACAAAACATTATCTTAACGAGTTCTCCATCCTGGGTGTATGGAAAATAGAAGAGGATCTGAATACTCTTCTGGAACTTGTTTTACTTGATAATGATGAAAAGAAGAAATATAAAGGATTCAGCAGTAGCTCACGGAAACTTGAATTTCTGAGTGTGAGGGCATTACTCTCTGAACTGATAGGAAGTGATACCAAGATTGTTTATAATAAGAATAACAAGCCATTCCTGAATGATGGCTCGAGGTTTATAAGTATTTCACACTCGCATAAACTAACAGCAATCCTGCTAAGTACAAATGAGAAGGTTGGCATAGACCTCGAGTATATGAGTTCAAACATAGGAGCGTTTGCATTTAAATTCATTAACAGAAAGGAAAAAGTCACAAAAGAACAGGAAGAACGCAGGTATCACCTCTATATTCACTGGTGTGCAAAAGAAGCTCTTTATAAAATATGCGACAAAGAGGGCATAAGCATAAGAAACAATATCACAATTGATCCTTTCATAGTCAGGGAATCAGGAGAGATCACGGGACACGTTCGCACCAGTAAAATAAATGAATCATTTGAACTGTTCTATTCAAAGTACGATAACTACGCTATTGTCTGGACAAAAAAAAATTATGAAAGCAGATAATTTCCCTGTTAAAAAGAGTATTGCGCTGCTGCTTGACCCTGATAAGGCCAAAGGAGATTCACTTCGGAACATTCTTAAAACTGCAGTAAAGAGCAAAACTGACTATATTTTTGCCGGTGGCAGTCTGACATTTACCAGTATTGATAATCTGATAAACGAAATAAGGAAGTTTTGTTCAATTCCTGTAATACTTTTCCCCGGGAACCTTCTTCAGCTTACTCTTGAAGCAGATGTAATCCTACTTCTATCGCTTATTTCAGGCAGGAATCCCGAATTACTCATTGGAAATCATGTAATTGCAGCGCCTCATCTGAAAAATGTCAGGGAGAAACTTGTATCAGTCGGATATATACTTATCAGTAGCGGAAAAACGACATCTGTCGAGTATATAAGTCAGACCCAGGCAATTCCGTGCAATAAACCTGAAATTGCTGTGGCTACTGCCCTGGCCGGGGAAATGCTTGGTCTGCAGATGATATATCTCGAGGCAGGTAGTGGAGCAACAAACCCGGTTCCTGTCAACCTTGTCAAAGCAGTCAGCCAAAATATTTCTATTCCATTGGCTGTTGGCGGGGGAATAAAAAATGCAGTTGAAGTCGAAGAGCTTTTTAATTCCGGCGCTGATCTTATTATTTTAGGTAATGGCTGTGAAAAAAATCCGGAGTTACTTACAGAAGCATGCGGTATAAGGGATAAATTCAAAAGTCTTTAACCTTTCGGCCCCCCAACCCCCCTAAAGGGGGGCTAACTCGCGTTTTAAATCTTTGATTTCAAATGGCCTCAAATAATTTTGGGGCTACTTATTATTATAAATTACGGCGCGAAGGCAAACCCCGAAAATGAATAATCAGATTTTATCTGAATAACTCAAACATCGGTTCCCCGGTACATGCATTAGGATATGGAACCTTACACAGTATGGATAGCGTAGCGGCAATATCAGTTATATTAACCTGCCGGGTCACCGTCGCCCTGTTAACTGTCCACCCATACCAGATCAAAGGAACATGCGAATCATATTCATAGGGCGAATTATGATTTGTAACAAAATCAGTTGCTTTCTCTACCCAGCCTGGATTTAAAATAACAATAACATCTCCTGATCTCTGAGGACTGAAGTTATTGATGATTCTTTTAAGATTACCATTTCCAAAGTCATTAGCCTCAAAAGCAGAATAAGGATAGGCAGCTTCTACACCTGTAAACTGAACAAGGAAACGGGCAACTTTCTTTTGTACATCATCGAGTGAGAGACGTGCGTCTTCAATCAGAGTCCTGTTGAGAAAAATCTGCCTTTCGGAATAACCTTTTACCCAGTCTCCCTCTCCATAAATTGCATTCAAATAGCTCCTCAGCAGCTGCAAAGCCTGATTCTGCTGAAAATATCCTGAAGGTATCCTGCTTTTTTCCAGGACTGCAGGAATCTCTGAAATTCCGTGAGCTGCAGTAAAGTATATAAGGACGTTTTTCTTACCGATACTATCATTTAAAAAGTTGAGAAGGTTTTTTATATCATCATCAAGTCGTAAAATGGCATCCCCCATCTCCACTGAAGACGGACCGAATCTATGGCCAATATAATCTGTAGCAGAATAGCAGATTGAAAGATAATCTGTCACATCATCCTTACCCAGACGTTCGTTTTGTATAAGTCTGATGGCAAAGTTGGTTGTAAGAGAATTACCGAATGGGGTCTCCCTCAGCAAAGAGTAGTCATTTTTGGAATTAAACATGTTCTTTGATCTCAACTTTTTCAGATCGTACGGGAAATAATTGATGTTGTTGAACCCGATTTCGAAACTGTTGGAATCGGGAAGACAATCAGCATAATCCTTGGCAGGTCTTAACAGGTTCCAGGTAGAATTCAGGTATGTATCTGAAAACTTCATAGCATTAAAGTCATTAACCCAAACGGGAAGAGCATCAACATAATAAGAACTTGACATCCATGTTCCGGTGGTATTATCGAACCAGTAAGCTGCATTTGCTGCATGACCGGCGGAGAATATTGCTGAACTTTCTCTTAAACCGACTCCAAAAACTTTAGCTTTTTTGTTTGTTGCTATTTCAAGCTCATCAGAAAATGTTGATACCAGTAAGTTTACCGGGGAATGTAACCCTGATTCAAAACTCCCTCCTATCGAATTGACACTTACATCTTTAGTACAATTAATGAGTTCATTCTTAAGCGGGGCGTACCAGTCATCTGACGTTATTCCATGAAATGAGGGCTCTGCTCCTGTTGCTATTGTCGCATGCCCCGGAGCGGATTGAGTAAGCAAATATTCATAAGATGCATTTTTAAAGTATGTTCCCTCATTAATAAGTTTTTTTATTCCATTTTCACATAGCTTGTCATGGAACTTTTCAAGCTGATTGTAGTTCAGCTCCTCTACAACAATCCCTATTACAAGTTTCGGTTTGTCAGGAGGAAGATAAGCTCCCTGACCAACCAATTTTACAAAAACAAAAATCAAAATAATAATAGTTGAAAATCTTTTCATAATTAACTCCTGATTCTTAATGTATTAAAGACAGATTCACCAAAGGATGATAAAACAACTTCCCCTGATATAAAAGTAAGGTGCAAAAATAGTTGATTTAATTACAGTGGCAAATGGGAAGTGATTATTTAATAACCACGATCCTGCCATGGAAAGAGGCTTCTGTGACTGAGCTTGTGAAGACAATCGTATAAGTACCTGCAGATAAATATTTTGTGTCAATAATTACCGGTATCCCATGAACAACCTCAGTGTTGTAATCAGCCACCAATTTGCCTGCCTGATTTATAATCCTGAGATTCATCCGACCTACCGTTTTATCGGGTAGTATTATATTAATAAAATCTGTTGCCGGGTTAGGATAAATAAGCAAATGAGCGATTGAGTTAATTGGCTCAATACCACTTGTTATTGTTGACATGTCAACAATTAAATCAGTCTTCTGGCCGGAATATACTATGGCATTAATTGTTGTATCACGATAACCGGCAGCAGAAAATGTCAGGTTCCAGGAACCGGGACTTAGAAACCTCACAAAATTCCCTGAAAGCGTATCGGAATAAACCTGAGAACTATCTTTGTCATGACCATTAATAAAAACTTCTGCAGATAGAGGATTATGTGAGTTTACATCACGGACGAGCCCATGAATCCCATATAAAGCATTTTCAAGATAACCGAATAATGAATGCCAGTTATTCTGCCAGAGAAGTGGTAACTGTGGAGCCGGTGTAATAAACTGATCATCAAGCTCAACTGTCACCTCCCTTCCATGTAACTCCCAGGTCTCAAAATCCTGTCTTCCTCCATAAACTATATACCAATCGGCTCCACGGGTAACCCCGTTGTCGAGGAAATTCATGTATTCCGGTCCTGCATATACATGGGCAGTATCGGCATAGGACCGGCTGATGGCATTGAACCAGGAATCATCTGCATGAAACTTCGAAAACCACCTGTCCCAGGGATAATTAACGACCTCTGAACCTGAATGAAAGTTTGCCGAGAGAACAAACTTGTGCTTCCTTAAAAATTTTATCATATCAAGAGTTTCCTTCTGTTTCACAGTGTTGGGAGTGAATGGATCAGGAAAATTACGGTTAAGATCATATCCGTTTGCATTATAACGGGTGGGGGAGTTTATTACATTGCCATTATTGTAAGTACCGTCGGGATTAGCAAGTGGATTTATCCAAATTTCAAGATTATCAATGAGATTTTTTACCCGGTCGCTCAATGAATAATTTTTAAGAAGATAATCTGCAAGATGAAGCATCAGAATATAACCACCAGTTTCATCGCCATGCATTGTTGAAGTGTAAAAGACTGAAGGTTTGTCACCATCAATAGCGGGATTATCAGAAATTTTAAGAGCAAGAATTAATTTCCCGTTTATGCTTGTCCCGATTGTATCGAGGCGACATAAAGAAGGATAAAGAGTTTTAAAACTTTGCATTATGGAATCGTACTGAGTGTACGTTGGATAATAATCCCAATCCATAGCCTTATTTAAATCAGGAGCTGATATTATACCCTTGGGAGCAACTTTATCTACTATCTGATAATCATATTTTTGTAGAATAAACCATTCAACAGTCAGAGGTGACAGACTTATATGCACAATTTTATCTTTCACTGATAAAATTGAAACATTAGTTGTAAGTAATTCGATGGATTTTATATCGGAATATGGAAGTGTAACTTCAGCCTGTCCCTCCTGCCTAATAATCAGGCGGAGTTTGTTATCAGGAGTTATTATCTGGGAAAAACAGCTCAGCCCGGAGAATACAGATAAAAACATCAATATCAGGAACCGCCTAATCATAAGGACTTTATACGTTAAACCTTATATGCAGTATGTCGCCATCCTCAACTATATAATTCTTGCCTTCGATATAAAATTTTCCTGCTTCCTTGCATGCATGCTCTGTTCCGAGTGAAACAAAGTCGTGATATTTCATGACTTCAGCTCTGATAAATCCTCTTTCAAGGTCGCTGTGAATGACACCTGCAGCTTTTGGAGCAGTCATCCCTGTCTTAATGGTCCAGGCTCTTATCTCCATCGGTCCCACAGTGAAAAAAGTCTGGAGGCTCAGCATCTTATAGGCTGCTCTCACAAGTTTATCAACACCCGGTTCAGCCAGTCCGGCATCTTTAAGAAATGCCAGACGGTCTTCAGTATTTTCAAGTTCTGCAATTTCTGCTTCCGTTGCCCCTGCTATTACAGCAATTTCTGCATTCTGCACTTTCAGATATTCCTTAACCTTTTCAACATAATTATTACCTGTAATTGCTGACTTATCATCAACATTGCACACATACATTACAGGCTTCATGGTGAGAAGAAAGAGGTCATCAACGTATTTTTTATCTTCTTCCTTCACTTCAAGTGTTCTTGCATTTTTAAATTCTTCAAAATGCTCCCTGTACAGATGAAGAATCTCTGCTCCGTGTTTCGCATCTTTATCGCCAGCTTTAGCTGCACGTCCAAGTCGCTCAATCTTTTTTTCGACCGACTCAAGATCCTTTACCTGCAATTCCAGATCAATCGTTTCAAGGTCACGCACAGGATCAACCGAACCGTCGATATGCGGAAGAGCTTCATTATCGAAGCATCGCAGAACGTGAATTAATGCATCTGTATTTCTGATATCGCCAAGGAATTTATTACCAACTCCCTCACCTTTATTAGACCCTTTCGCTAATCCTGGAATATCGACAATTTCAACAGTGGTATGAACGATCCTATCAGTAACCTGATGTTTTTCAAGCTCATACAACCTTGGATCGGGAACCTGGACAACTCCCATGTTAGACTTTGTTGCACTGAATGCAAAGGCATTTGTTTCCCCTTTGGTATTGGATATACAATTAAAAATCGTCGTTTTCCCAACATTGGTTATACCTATAATTCCACATTGAAGAGCCATCAGTAATACGGATTAATTGATTCGGAGCAAATTTATCATAATTATGGGGATAATTCAACCCCTAAAATCATTCTCTTTTGGGAGTTTTGCCCCTGTCCCGCTTAGTCGGGACTTCCCCCTAAAGGGGGACTAAAACTGTGATTTTACCAGAACTACCTCTTGTATTGGCGTATTAACTCCCCTTTAGGGGGGCAGGGGGGCAAAAAGACTAATGGTTTGTATCTTATATCAGCCCTTTATCCGACGCAATCTTTATCAATGACGCCGTATTTCTGGCCTGCAACTTTACGATCAGGTTTTTACGATGACTGTCAACCGTTAACGGAGAAATAAATAACTTTTCAGCGATTTCCAGGTTTGTGAATCCTTCAGCCAGTAATTTCAGAACACTGCTTTCACGCCGTGTTATCATCAGTTCATTTTCCGGGGTTTTCTTTAATAAATTCTCAGCCTCGGTGCAGAGATATCTATTCCCTGAAAAGACCTCATTGACACCCTCCATTATCTCTTCCGAAGATGCATTCTTCAAAACGTAGCCGTAAGCCCCATTATCAAGCATTTGCTGGATAAAAACCCGTTCTGTGTATGTTGTCAGAGCCAGGATTTTCTGATTTTGGTGTTTTTCAAGAATTAACCTGCACAAATCAATTCCGCTGATATCAGGCAAATTGATATCCAGCAAAAGAACGTCAGGTGTTAACCATTTAAGCAACTGAAGGCACTCCTTTCCTGTTCCGGCTACACCTTCAATACAATATCTGCCTGAGGAAGTAAACATTAATTGCAAGCCCTCCACCACTACAGGGTGATCCTCAACAATAACTAACGAGATGCAATTCTTTGTTCCATTATGTTTTGAATTCGACGATTGCTTCGGTACCTTTTCCATGTTCCGAAGATAAGTCAAAATGACCACCAAAAGAAGCAACTCTTGATCTAATATTTGCCAATCCCTTTCCTGAGGATTGCCCTGCTGCCTTCATGTCCATACCTTTGCCATTATCCTGAACAGTTATAGACAACCTTTTCTCTTCACTGACAACCTGAACTGTTATTTCAGATGCATCCGAGTGTTTCATGGCATTGTTTACCAATTCCTGGACGATCCGATAGGAAGCAATTTCAAGCTTTTCGTCATATCTCTTCTCAATTCCGTAAAATGCAAATTTTACCTTTAAACCGCTGTTCCCGACTCCATCACAGAAATCTGAAAGGGTCTGATGTAACCCGTAGCGGAAAAGTGTTTCAGGCATAAGATTATGGGCAACATGCCGCAGTTCTTTTATTGATGTATCCAATAGTCCGAGTGCATGATCATACAGATCCAATCCTTCCTGAGTAATAATAGCATTGCCTTTCATATTCATCAATGTTAATTTTAATCCAGATAATAATCCACCTAATCCATCGTGTAAGTCACGAGCAAGCCTTGAGCGTTCAGTTTCTTCACCCTGGAGAGTAGAATTCAAAGCAATAATCTGCCTTTCCTGTTCCAGCTCATGGATTCGCTGTTCCTGGATCATTGCCTTTTGTTTGGAGATTTCACGGGTAATCTTATAATTCCTGTAAATAGTAAAACCCGCTATCATTGAAATCAGAAGTATACCAGATAATGCCAATACCGTCGCATTTCTTCGCTCGATAGTTGCGTTTTGTATTTTCTGTTCAGTTTCCAGTTTTTCTATTTTAAAAGATCTCTCCCTGGCTTTATATTTAGCATTTACAAAATTCATCTGCTTTCTGGCTTCATCTGAAGAAACTGCATCTGCAGCATCAATATATTTATTTAAAAAATCAAATGCCTGATGATAATTATGCCTGTCAGATTCAAGACACGATAATGCATCATAAATGTTTCTCTGAAGAAGAGCTGATTTTATTTCATTAGCTTTAGTCAAGGCATCATTCAGGATGATAGAAGAAACCCGGTAATTTTTCAGGTAATAATTCATCAGGCCCATCTTGTACCTGGCATCTATCTGATCAAATAAAACTCCTGAATTTAAAGCTGAATTATATGCCTTCTCATAATAACCCAGCGATTCCTGATATTTCCCTTTCCTGCTGAGAAGGAAACCATAATTATAATAATATGTATGATATAGTCCCTGATTATTAGCCCTTTGCAGCAGTTTGCCTGCTTTATCATAGTATTTAAGCCCCTCTTCATATTTATTGGTTTCATTCAGCCAGTTACCATAATCAATATAAACTGCTGCTATATCATAAGGGTTTGTAAGCTTTCCGACAATCTCAAGGTTTTTTCTTGCATATATACCTGCAGTATCAAATTGATTTAACTTAAGATAACAATCACCAATTTTACTGATTACATCCCTAAGATCAGGATATTCGCTGTTCCGGGTGGTAATTTCTTCTGCCTGAAGGTACATACCCAAAGCAGTGGCAAAGTCACCCTGCTGATGGTAAATTGACCCTAAGACAATCTGAGTCCTGGCACAAGCCTTTGACCATTCTTTGTTCTTTCCCTTGCTGAACTGATCCATGGCATTTGTTAAATTATTCATTGCCAGTTCATATTCTGCCTGCTTATTGTAAAATATGCCTGCAGTAAGAAAGCAGTCCCCCCGAAGATATGAACTCATTTTTTGTTCCGAAACAATAATATTCTGCTTTAAAAGCTGTTGGGCCTCAATACTATCTGCCGGTGTTAATCCAAGAATTAATTTGTTCCGTAAAATTATTTTAATGGAATCATCCTGAACCGCAGCAATAATTTTTTTTAAGGAATCTGTTGTATGAACCTGTGCAGGGGATGATATATTAAGAACAGTAAAAATGGATAGGACAATAAATATCGCCTGCTTTTTGATTTTCATGATTTCGGAATTGATATAATCAAAAATAATATTATTCAGATGATTAAAAAATTCCTGAAAACAAGGCTTTATTCAAAAGAGAAGCCTGTACGACTGAAACAGGCTTCTCAAAAGGAATACAGGTATCAGTTATTAATTAGCCGTCCAGGTAAAATTGTTGCCCAGGCCTGTTGGCATAGTAATGCCTGTTTTATACTCGGCAGCGTGAGTCGAACTAAAACTACTGATGTTTGTATAACCGACATTGATTGGTTTTCTTGTATAAATAGCAGGTACTCCTGACATTCCGGTATATAGAAAATCGCAATATGACAGACCGGTATTGCTCTGAGTATAATCTGCAAAATAAAGCCCTTTCCATGAACCAGCTACCGGGCTTGTAGATGCTGAAGTAAATGTTATCCTGCTGGCACTGGTTCCAACAGCCGTAATCTTAGTGTTGGCATAGTACCCGAAATAAAAATAAGAGTCATTAACAAACATTAATTTTGAACCGGCTTCAATGGTTATATTACCATCGATATCATTTTCTCCCCCGGTTATATATAAATCAGCTGTTTGTTTCTTCCATGTTACATCATTGCTATATTGAGCATCACCTGATACCTGGATACCTTTTCCTGTTTCTGCAGTAAACGTATTTGGTGTACCTAAATCCGGCAGATGCTTAGTACTGATTGATATGAGATGATTAACACAACTGAAGATTGTATTCCCTGTAAAGGTTTGAAATCCTGCGTCTGAATCGAGAACTATACCATAACTGCTGCTGTTGCGTATGGTACTGTTGGTGAAGATAATAGAACTGGTTCCACTCATGTATAGAGCACCTTCATTGACATTGGAGCCTGCATAATCAAAAATACAATAATTCATTTTTGAATTTGTCTGGGTATAATCATAAAACGTTATTCCTCTCCATGAACCTGCAACTGGACTTGATGCATTAGATGTGAATTTAATTGGGGATGCACTCGTGCCATCGGCAATAAAAGTAGTCGCAGCATAGTAACCTATGGCAAACCAACCGGCAGCTTCAAACCTGAATTGAGTACCAGGCTCAATTGTCAGATTCCCATCTATATCAACCTCGCCTTCAATTATATAAGGAATAGTTAAATTTTTCCATGTCTGGGAAGATGTACTTTTAAAATCACCATCAATCAAAATACCGAAACAGTTTGTGAATGTGTTTCCTGTTCCGACTGTTCCGAGTTTCTGTGCATCTATAACGAGACCGTACTGGGAAGTTGAGTTAATATTGTTATTGTCAAAAGTACTGAAGCCTCCTAAACTGTTAGTATAATTGGTCCATATACCATAGCTGCCTGATAAACTAATGGTGCAATTACTTATCGACAGGTCACATCCATCTATGTTTAAAGCACCATAATTTGTGTTACTGCCTGCATACATAATATTACAGTATGATAAAGATGAATTGTTTAATGTATAATCTTCAAAAAATAAACCCTCCCATGCCCCGGCAGCAGGAACAAGTGCACTGGATGTGAAAATAATAGGTTTGACGGAGGTCCCGTTGGCGATCAGAGTTGCATTGCTGCCATCTCCTATAGACAGACTCGCACCTGCTGAAAATTTTATTACAGTGCCTGGTTGAATTGTAAGCACTGAGTTATTGCCAATAGAAATGTGCCCTGTGATAAAATATGTTTTGTCCGCGGTCCAGTTCACTGATGATGTAATATCCTGATCTACAGATACACCTCCGGTTCCTACAGTAACCGTCCAGGTTGTTATTGTATTGTCAGGGCGTTTAATTGAGTAAACAACCGGGGAGCTAAAATTCTGTGCCTGTCCTGATGCTGGTGTTATTGTATGACCAGCTGCGATAGAAATATCGGTAACCAGACTTGTTAATACGGTGCCGATTGGAACAGTTACAGATACGGTTTTATTTACTGTATCTATAATGCCTGTTGCTGCCGGAGTGACAATCTTGAAATAGGTAATTTGTTTACCGACCGAAACAATCTTTGTTACAGGATCTTGTGTTGAGTCATCCTTTTTGCATCCATTTAGTGTAAATAAAAGAAGAAAGAAAACTCCTGATAGCTTGAAAAATGTCTGTTTCATTGTTTTTAATTTTTTAGTTTAGTTATTCTTTTCTGAAAGTTTCAAATTTTTACTTTTTGAACAGGATAAAGGTATTCTGCATTCAAACAGCAGAAAATCCCCTTTTTCGTGGATTTTTACTTTTTTATTATTCAATCAGGACTTTTATCTTTAAACCTTTTAAAGTTCTTTCCATCTAAGAAGAAAATCACCATTGAAATTGAATACCATCAGGCCCGACGATAACATTTCTGAATTACTAAAGACTGATCTGAATAAAGGTTTCCAGCTTTTAGTTGAGAAATACAGCCAGAAGCTCTATTGGCATATCCGCCGGCTGGTAATCTTGCATGAAGATGCCGATGACGCTCTTCAGAACACTTTTATCAATGCCTGGAAAAGTATTGGGAATTTCAGGAGTGAAAGTTCTCTTTATACCTGGCTTTATACTATTGCGACCAATGAAGCGCTTGCACTAATAAATAAAAGAAAAAGAAATGCTGCAGTCTCAATAGATGATTTGGAAAGCTACTTTGCCAGTTCTCATGAAGGCAGCATCTGGTTTGACGGAGATGAAGCACAATTAAAGCTTCAAAATGCAATTTTGCAACTTCCTGAAAAACAGCGCATTGTTTTTAATCTGAAATATTTTGATGAAATGACATACAATGATATGAGCAAAGTGTTGAAAACTTCAGAAGGCGCTCTGAAAGCATCTTATCATCATGCAGTGAAGAAAATCGAAAAAATAATACTCAGTGATTAAACCTTCCTAATTATTAAATATCTAAGGAAATGATGAACAAGTTAAATGAAATACCGGAAAAAAATCCTTTTAAAGTACCTGACAACTACTTTGAGGAGGTAAACAGAAAAATAATTACTGCCGCTTCGGGTATTGACCGGGAAGTCTTAAAGGTCAGCGTATATAACAGGTTCAAAACCAGTTTTCTTATAGCAGCTTCTGTTGCAGGTTTAATTTTAATCACTTATACGACAATAAAGCTTCTATCTCCGGTCAAGGTAAATTCTCCGGTATCAGAAGTACTCCATGAAATAAGCCCTGATTCATATCTGAACGATATAGATCTTTCATCACTTGAAGAAAACGCGTCTTCCCTGGTCCTTTCTGAGGAGGTACCAGATGTAAGCAAAAAGGATATAATTGATTATCTTTTAAATGAAAATGTTGAAATAAATGATATTTATGCACAGCTATAAATTCAATGCCATGAAACGAGTAGTTACTTTTTTACTGATAATAATAATGTTCCCGGTTATCAGATCATCAGCACAGAATACAAATCTGGAAAAGCTTAACAATTATAAAATCGGATTCTTCACCAAGAAACTGAATTTAACTTCAGAGGAGGCAGAAAAATTCTGGCCTGTATATAATGACTATCAGGGTCAAAGAAACCTTATACAGGTGGAAAAACTGAAACTTAACAGGAACTTTAATCAAAATGAAAGTGCGCTTACTGATAAGCAACTGGAAGAAATGGGAGATAAATATGTTGATTGCCTGGTACAGGAGTCCAACCTTGCCGTTTCATTTCACAGGAAACTCAAGGGGGTTCTGCCTCCGGTAAAGGTAATATTATATTACCAGGCAGAAAATCAATATAAAATTCAACTTCTTAATGAGTTGCAGACTGTTAAGCAACAGCAAAGGGCAAGGCCGGGTCGTAATTTTTAAGCCTGTGTTTGTCGCCTGACCGAGGCTGTTAATGCTTGTCCTCCAAAATTTGCTTCCAGTTAAGTGTTCTAAGAAATTGAATTGATTTTTCAATTTCAGTATACATTACCTTATCATCATTAATAAAAGGTACTTTTCCCCGGAAAGACTTTACAATATTTTCCAACAGCTTTGATGATCTAAGTGGCCTTCTGAATTCGAGCGCCTGAATAGAAGTAAATAGTTCAATTGCCAGTATTTTTTCCAGGTTTTCAGCAACACGTAATAATTTCGTCGCCCCGTTCGCACCCATGCTTACGTGATCTTCCTGTTCATTTGATGAAGGTATGGAATCGACCGAGGATGGTGTGCAAAGTTGCTTATTCTGGCTAACTATTGAGGCGGCAGTATACTGGGGTATCATAAAGCCACTGTTCAGCCCGGGGTTTGCCACAAGAAATTCAGGAAGGTCTCTTTGTCCTGCGATCAATCTGTAAACCCTTCTTTCTGAGATACTACCCAGCTCCGCAAGTGCAATAGCAAGATAGTCGAAAATAAGAGCAAGCGGCTGACCGTGGAAATTTCCTCCTGAAACAATCAGATCTTCTTCCGGAAATATTGTAGGATTATCGGTTACAGAGTTGATCTCCGTCAGCATTACTGATTTAGCATAGCTTATTGCATCTTTGCTTGCTCCATGTACCTGAGGAATGCACCGGAATGAGTATGGATCCTGTACATGTGCTTTTTCGCGTGAAATGAGCTGGCTTCCCTCCAGCATCTTTCTAAAGGCCTTTGCTGTAGCAATCTGCCCTTTATGAGGTCTGATATTCTGCACACACCCGAAAAACGGATCAAGTCGGCCGTCGTACGCTTCCAGAGAGATGGCGGAAGTTATATCTGCAGATGCCGATAACCTTTCAGCCATCGCGATAATATATACTCCATAAGAACTCATGAACTGTGTTCCATTCAGAAGAGCAAGACCCTCCTTTGATTGGAGTTCAACCGGAGACCAGCCAAATTTTTTAAGGATCACAGAGGCTTCTGATATCTTGCCTTTGTATTTCACCTCTCCCATACCAAGAAGAGGAAGGACAAGGTGTGCGAGAGGTGCAAGATCTCCTGATGCACCCAGAGAACCCTGTTCATAAACTACCGGGCTGATACCTTCATTGAAAAAATCTATCAACCTCTGAATGGTAGCAACCTGAACACCTGATTTTCCAAGACTCAGCGCATTAATTTTCAGAAGCAGCATAAGTCTGACAATCTCCTCTTTTACAATTGCACCTGTACCACAGGCATGCGACTTTACCAGATTCTCCTGGAGTTTATTGAGCTGATCTTTGCTAATTGTTTTATTGTGAAGCGATCCAAAACCGGTTGTAATTCCATAAATGGGTGATGTATTATTTTCAAGTTTATGGTCGAGGTAGTTCCTGCAAAGAGTTATAAGTTTAATTGATTCTTTTGAAAGAGAAAGCTTAGTTTTATTATTAAGAATTTTTTCAATTTGCTCAAGATCAAGATTCTCAGGTGATATTTCAAATGTCATAATTATAAGATTTTAAGATTAGGAGGTAAAGAATCTATCCCTTTTGTTTGTCTAATTTCATTCTCAACAAACTTCTTTAGTACTTTCATTGAAATTTCTTTCTGTTCACCGGATGACATATTCTTAACTTTGATACAATTGTTATTTATCTCATTCTCACCTGCCATTAAAATAAATGGAATTTTTTTTGAATCGGCGTAAGACAGTTGTTTTTTTAGTTTAGCCGGATCGGGAAACAATTCTGTTTTCACACCCATTTCATGCAGCTTATCAAGAATTTTAAGAGAATATTTTGTTTCATCCTCTCCGAAATTGACAATAAGAACATCAGTTGATGAACCTTTTAAATCATCAAAAAGATTTAACTGATTCATTACATCGTATATCCTGTCGGCTCCGAAAGAAATTCCCACACCTGATACACCTTCCATACCAAAAACTCCTGTCAGATTATCATAACGTCCTCCACCACAAATGCTTCCGATGTTTACATCTTTTGATTTCACCTCAATTATGGCACCTGTATAATAATTTAGTCCACGGGCTAATGTAAGATCCAGTTCAATATCGCACGATAAGGACCTGTTTCCAATATATGTAAAAAGTGTCTGCAATTCAGTTATGCCTTTTTTACCCACTTCAGATTCTGACAATAACCTATTCAGTGTACCAAGTTTGTCTGAAGTATTACCATTAAGCTGCAAAAAAGGTTGCAGATTTGATATTGCCTTCTCAGATAATCCCTTAGTGCTCAATTCAGAATTAACATTCTCAATTCCAATTTTATCGAGCTTATCGATTGCTACAGTGATATCAATAATCCTGTCCGATTCCCCAATATAAGCTGCAATTCCTGCAAGTACTTTCCGGTTGTTAATTTTAATGACCGTCGAAATTCTGAGTATTTTAAAGATATCATCTATGATTCTAATAAGCTCATATTCATTTAATATTGAATCGCTGCCGATAACATCCACATCGCATTGGAAAAACTCACGGTACCTGCCCTTTTGTGGTCTGTCGGCTCTCCAAACCGGCTGTATCTGATATCTTTTAAATGGAAATACTATTTCTTCACGATGTTGCACTACATAGCGCGCAAATGGAACAGTAAGATCGTATCTTAACCCCTTTTCGCAAATCTTTGAAGATAGCTTACTATATTCGAGGGTAGTCATATCATCATAGTTGAGCGATGACAGGAAATCACCAGAGTTAAGAATCCTGAATAAAAGTTTGTCGCCTTCGTCGCCATATTTTCCAAGAAGAGTTGTAATATTTTCCATTGCAGGAGTTTCAATGGGTTGATAGCCAAAGAGTCTGAAAACCTGCTTAATGTTCTCAAAGATATATTCGCGTTTCAGCATCTCCTTAGTGGAGAAATCTCGTGTTCCTTTCGGGATGGATGGTTTGGAAGACATAGTATCAAGATAAAAGACAAAAGTATAAAAGATACTGATAATCTGAAATAACTGAAACTGACAATGAGATCTTTTAACCGCAAAGCACACAAAGAAGGCACAAAGGACACAAAGTCAAAACTATATAATATAAATCTTTGTGAACTTTAGTTTTAAACCTTTGTGAACTTTGTGGTTAATGGATTTCGATTCCCAATAAAGTTCTAAAATATTGAATAGAGATTCTAGTATTTTTCAGGTACAAATGTCTGCTCAGTAACAGGCGGTCTCACATATGCTACATCGTGTTTCAACGGAGGCAGTTTTAACGGCTTTGGTGTAAGATCCTCGTAAGGTATGAGGGAAAGAAGATGGTTGATACAGTTGAGTCTTGCTCGTTTTTTATCATCGGCCCGGACAACGTACCACGGTGACTGTTTGGTATCTGTGTAAGAGAACATTTTATCCTTAGCCATAGAATACTCGACCCATTTATCACGCGATTCGATATCCATCGGACTTATCTTCCATCGTTTTGTAGGGTCTGTTATTCTATCCTGGAACCGTTTTTCCTGTTCATGGTCGCTGACTGAAAACCAATATTTTAAAAGAATTATTCCTGACCTGATAAGCATCTTTTCGAATTCCGGGCACGATCTGAGAAACTCCTCATATTCTTCATTTGTACAGTAACCCATCACCTGTTCAACGCCAGCCCTGTTATACCAACTCCTGTCAAATAGAACAATCTCACCTCCTGCAGGCAA
>PMNJ01000176.1 GCA_003162595.1 Bacteroidales bacterium
ATCAGATCAAAATTAGAGGTTCCAAACCTGTCAAGAGCCTCTTTCCCGTTTGAAGCAGTATCAATGCTATGGACGAGAGGCTTTAGAGTAAGCAGTGTGATCTTCTGGTTAATAAGATTATCTTCTACAAGAAGTATTTTAAGATCTTTGAGATCTTTATGAACTTTTTCTTTCTGTATTAACTCTTCAATCTTTTGAGAAGCTATGCTCAGCTTAGTTTCAGGTAAAGGATTGGTATAAGGAAGGAAAATATTTAAAACTGTCGAATTTGTTCCGATCTCCTGTGCGAAAGTACCATTTCCGGATGAGATGAATTTGGCAGCAAGACTTTTCTCAACGCCAAGATCATTTATCAGAACAATTGGATTATCTGTCTGAATCCTCAATGCTACAATGCTTTCAGGTCCAGCTTCTTTCGTTTTTTTCAGGTTTATGGTAACCTTGGTAACTCTTTCTGATGATTGAATCTCGATAGTATTGAACAGATCAAGAAATATCTGTTTGAGAATTATGGGATCGCCAAAACATTCAAATTCATTGAATTCCTTTTTGTTCAGGATAAAATCAATGTTTGCTTCATCTTTTAGGCTGTAAAGCTCTATAGTGTTCTGAATAGTTGAAAACAGATTAAATCTGATAGCTTTTCTGTGCTCATAACTCAGGTTTCCTGCAGACTGCATGGTTAATTCATTCACAGTGGTCACCATGTTATTTGTTGAGGCAATGAAAGTTTCGAGCAGTTCCTTTTGTTTTTTCTGAAGACCCGATTCCATCAGCATATCAGAGATAATAACCAAGTTATTTAAAGGTTCTCTGATCCTGTGCGAAAAATCGATTATGACGCCATCTTTTCTTTCGTTCATTGAAGAAAACTCTTTTAATGATGCTTTAAAGCTCGTATTAAGGCTCGAAGCCTTTCTGACAATAATTATACCCAGACTTGCACCCGCTATAATCAGACAGCCTGCCGGAAGCTTAAGATTAAAAGATATCAATATTACAGCTGTTATAAGGACAAGAAGCACAATAATTGAATAAGACTCTATGGACTTTCTCTTCTTTTCGAAAATTTCCTCAGTTGACTTATTAAAACCAGTACTCCTGGCACCGTTTTCAGTTTCACTGACCATAGACCATAATATTTTGAGGTTATGTAAATTTACACATAAATAAGTAATAAATATACATTAACTGAAATTAACAACCTTTAAAGGAAAACGTTAAATTTGTGCTTCCGGTACGAAATTTGAACTGGTTAGGAAAAACTTCGAATGCTATGTTGAAAATATTAAGGATAATTTTTTTAATTAGTTTATTTTCACAAGGTATATCTGTTATCCGGCTGACAGGACAGGAGAAAGAAGGAATGGTGAAATACACTCCCGAATTCAGGTTCACAGATGGTATTTACCTCAATTTTGACCAGGTTAAACTGAATAACCCAATACCTAAATCAAAATTACTCACTTCAATAGATTATAACGACAGAGAATTCTTTAAAAAAATCCTCGAGGGAGATAAAATCTATTTCTACGACAATATGGGTGTAAGACAGGAAATTGCTAAAAACACCATCTGGGGTTATTCACGTAATGGAGTTATTTATATTCAGGTTCAGGATAACTTCAACAGGATCACATTTGTAGGTAATATCTGTCACTTTGTTGCAGATGTGACAACTGTTGATTCGCGATCTTATAGCTCTCCTTATGGATACTACGATCCTTATTATGCTCCTTATAGTTACAGTAGTTATTATAATCCCTACAGTCCGTATTATTCACCTTACAGGTCTAATATGACCCGAAATGAATTAAAACAGTATCTGATTGAATTTGAGAGTGGTAAGCTATTGGAATTTGACGTTAGTAATACTGAATTGCTCCTTATGAAAGACGATAAATTATATGAGGAGTATGTTCAGCTATCGAGAAAAAAGAAGAAAGAACTTATGTTCGTTTATATCCGTAAATTCAACGAAAATAATCCTTTATACCTACCAGTACCAGTTCAATAATGCAAGCGAAATGAGAACATTACTCTTATCCTTAGCTCTGTTTTTCACAACTGTACTATTGAGAGGTCAGGCCCCATTCCCGAGTAGCGATGAAATTAAGCAATTCAATGCATCAAAAACCTGTGTGGTACTCGAAGATGATCCATTTTCGTCCTATAATATTTATATAAAGGAAGCAGTTAAAGCATGCTGGAAAATCACACCTTACGAATTTATTACTGTTAAGGATTTTAATGTCAGGAGATTGAATCCGGCTTACTCATTTCTGGTCATTACCCAGACTAACTTTGATATGGACAAATCCCATGGTTTATACAATTTTTTAAATCTTCTCCAGGGGAAAGATGTAAATAAACTGGCTGAAATGCCTGAAATCTGTGCTATCCCTCTTTCTTTTGCAGGAGTAAGTGATCTTATTTATAGTTACAAACTTAGTGCTATTGTATCTTTTATGCAGAAACATGCACAAAAGATTTCAGAAGACCCTTCACTGACCTTGAGAAAATATCTTAAATATTATAATAAAAATATACCGGGTATTAAGAATAAAACTATACTTGTGGAGCAGGATGATCTTGCTCCGGAAATTTCAACAATTGAAAGGATAAAAGCAATTTATACAAATAATATCAAGATAGTTACAGATGATGAAATAAGCAAAGCAATAGAAAATAAGACTCCTGATACTATTATTCTGCATAAGGTAGGGCCCATGGGAGACAGGTATTCGGGTTATTGCTTTGTGATGCTGATAGGCACTGACGATTCTGAATTGTACTACTATAACCTGCATATGGTTGACAAAGCCAATCCGAATGGCCTGTTACCCGACGATCTGAAACGGCTTGAAAATTAGAATGCAGCACTGGAGAATCAAAGCCGTCTTTTAATAAATACTTAAATAACATGGAAGAGAGCAGAGTATTATCAGAAACAGAAAGAAATTGGGCGATGCTATGTCACCTTTCAGCTTTCGCTGGTTTCTTTTTCCCGTTCGGCGGAGTTCTAGGGCCTCTAATTTGCTGGTTAACAAGAAGAGATGAATCTTCCTGGGTAAATATAAATGGGAAGGCATCTCTTAACTTCCAGTTATCTATGCTGCTTTACATGGTTCTTACTATTCCTTTATGTTTCATCATAATAGGAATTCCGATTATTATGTTAATTGGTACTCTAAAGGTAATCTGTGTAATTATTGCCAGTGTTAAAGCACCCAAGGGAGAACTTTTCAGATACCCGCTGGTAATACCCTTTATACAATAATTTGATCCTCTTTTAAGTCCCACAAATGGGGGATTTAGAGGGTTGAAGCTCCGCTGGTAATACCGTTTATACAAAAGTGGGTTATCAGCTCATCTTTCTCAAATCTTTTGAACCTATCATTCGTCTTCTTCTCCGTTATTAATGAACTCACCCCCGTCCCCCTCTCTGCTCTGCAAAGAGGGGGCGTAACACACTATATATTAATGATATTCCCCCTCTTTACGAAGTAGAGAGGGGGAAAAGAAGGGGGAGAGACCATTGATTTTAATTTCTGATTTTCAAAAATTTTTGTTAATTTTCAGTTTCATTAATAACCTCATGTCATGGCAACTAAAAAAGAAAGAAAATCCGCTAATGTGACCAATGGAAAGGGCGATTTATATCATGATATAGAGCAGGAAAAAAAGAAAAAGATGGACAACTCTGAGTATGAAGAGTTGCTGACAGATCTGGAAATTGAGCTTGTAAAACTGCAGGAATGGGTAAAGGCAAATAAATTAAAAGTGGTTATTGTATTTGAAGGTAGGGATGCTGCAGGCAAAGGTGGGGTGATAAAAACAATTGCCGGCTGTCTGAATCCAAGGATATGCAGGATTGTGGCTCTTGGCATACCTACCGAAAAGGAAAAATCTCAATGGTATTTCCAGAGATATGCTTCAGAGTTGCCTGC
>PMNJ01000038.1:0-123 GCA_003162595.1 Bacteroidales bacterium
AGTGTTGTATATTGGAATTCTGTCGATGTAAAATGCATTTTGGTCAGAACCGCTTCCCCGCACATTCAGCCCGGCACTACCTTCACCTACACTCACAATTCCTGGAAGTGTTTCTGAAACCTT
>PMNJ01000038.1:141-8981 GCA_003162595.1 Bacteroidales bacterium
ATCTGGGCATTATATTTTCCCGGTGGAAGAGCAATTGTGAAAAACCCATTAATATCAGAAAGAGTGCCGGTTTTTGTTTCTTTTACATAAATTGTAACAAAAGTCATCGGTTCACCGGTCAATTCATCTAATATCCTGCCTAAAACTTTAGCCTTGGCATTGCCTTTATTTGATCCGGTTCGTCCTATAATAATAGTCTGGGTCACCCCAGGTTTATTGCCTGTAATATAACGCTCTTCACTTTTAGTAATTGCCTGTTCTTTTTGTTCGTTTATGCTATTTGTTTTAGCTATCTGTTCGTATGCCGGAAGTTCAGTAATAAGTTTTACTCCCGGAAGAATTACAAAGTTGTTATTCCATTCTGATACTTCAAGTCCCGAACCGAGAAGGACCTTCCTTACCGCCGATAATATAGCAATGCTGTCAGAATCAAGAGTTACATGCAATTTATTTACCCATTCTTCATTATAGAAGATTTTTGATCCTGTCTGATGGAAAACAATTTCGCAAAATTCCGGAAACGGAATCTCCTTAAAATGGCAAGCCATTAGTTTTTCACTATCCTGTGCCTGCAATGTAAATCCAGATTGAAGAAATAATATGAGTAAAAGGCGTGCNNTGCCTTTTTAACATTGATGTGGTTCTTATGAAGGTAGTCTTTTATAGCAATGCTTTTGTCAGAACCAAACAGAGTATAAAATATTTTGTTATTCCGGTATTTAAGAAATTGGGTACCAGTATATACATTCATCTCTTTTCTGGCGGAAGAGAAGTTGTGGTTTTTGGATCCCTGAAAGCTTTCCAGATTCAGTTTTTTTTCCCAATAATATAATATTCGATTGGGCCCATCTCCAAGCACCTGGTAAATCTGTTTCAGAGTATCCTGTGATGATAATATTTCAAATTTTAAACCCTTAAAACTGAAAGACTCGAGCCAGGCATCAGAAATAATGATCAGGCTGGCAGCACCCAGAATGTTATTATATTCAAGAATCAGTTGCTGGTTATAAATGTCGTAGTTAAGTTTGAGTTCATTGTATGTTACATTACGAATTGTTGCAGAACCTATCTCAAACTGGGGGCCTGAGAAATACTGGTTACCTCCGGTATATAGTGGAAGAAAAAATATATATTGTCTTCCATTAAATAACAACGGGTTAGAGCCATACACATCATCAACGCTAATACCTGATTGCTGGGCTGAAATACCTGACAAATTTAATAATAAAAAAAATGAAATTACTGTTCGAAATAAGAAAGTCATCCATTTATTGATTATAATCAAGTCAGGGAAGAATCGTCTTTAAAACTCAACTTTTTCTGAAAGTGAGATAATTAATTAGGTGCTTTAACAGATACAAATCTACAAAAAACCTCTTGAAAAGCAAAAAAAGAGGTTGATTCAAAAAGATCAGCCTCTTTTTTCAATTATTTAATAACTCTGCTCTTAAATTACAATGATTAATGTAAATCCCAGAACAACTTAGTGCTAACAGCATCTCCACCAATTGCGGTTGAAGCAGCCTTCCAATTAGCGCCATTCAACGTTTGCTCTAAGATAGGATATGTATATCTCATTGGGAAAGGTGACAGTGCATCTGGAGGAGCTACAAGCAATGGATAGTCCAGTTTTCTAAACTGTGTCCAGGCTTCAAATCCGCGATTATAATAAGCAATCCAGCTCTGTATGCCAATCTTCTGTTTCCATGTCCCGGCAGCTGTTGCATAAGCAACCTGTGGATTGGCTAAGTAATTTGTTGCATCTGACGCGGTGCCACCCCAGTCTTCAATTGAAGCCGTAATTGCATTATTATAATGCCCTGCCGCAGTACCTCCAACCGTATAGCCCCTTTCAACGGCTTCGGCCAGTAAAAACTCAACTTCTGCATAATCAAACATTGTTCCCGGGAACGTCGGCGTTTGAATTAAGTCGGCCGGGTGTGAAAACTTCGTGAAGTCATTAGTAGCACCATATATACCNNCAAATCAACATAGATAGGATTGGCATTTGGCTGTGCACCTTGATAAACAATTTTGGCATTATCGGCATTAGAAGATATAACATTCGGAGCAGCAGCTTCAACAGCAGCTTTTGCAGTTGCATCATCCTTATCTGCAAGAACCAGAGCCATTCTTAGTTTCAGTGAATTGGCGAATTTGGTCCATAAGGCAACATCGCCCCCGTACATATTGTCTGCACCTCCAAAGCTTCCAGATCCTTGGTTCAAGTTGGCAATGGCGGCATCCAGTCTTACAAGAAGAGCTTTAAAAACTGTCAGACCATCATCATACTTCGGCAGGGGCTTAGTTATATCCAGGGCATCAGAATAGGGAATATCGCCAAATGTTTCAACCAGCACATCAAAGCAATAGACTTCCATTACTTCAATAATGGCCAGCTTATTTGCATGAGCCGCTGGAGTCTCTGCACCCAGCGGTGTGGCGGCAATTACTTTAGCGGATTCATCGAAGTTCTTTAGAGCATTGACATAGAATAGATTCCATAAATTATCCGATTCATTACGGGTAGTCAAATCGTAATTACTCTCATCGGTATAGGTGGTCTCTGTCCAGTACTGCACAAAAAGCCTGAAATCATTACGGTTCACATTGCTGCTCACCACCTGGTCCATCACTCTTTTTTGTGCATTGGTAAATAGGGTCTCTCCAGGAACCGTTGCCGGGTCCTTAATATTCTTGTTCAGATCTTCCAACTTTCCGCATGAGACGATCAATGCGAAAAAAGAAAGCATAATTAATATCTTTTTCATAGCAGATAATTAAAAAGTAAATTTAATGTTGAAACCAATATTCCTTGTTGTAGGTAGCGAGCCCGTGGAATAGCCCAGGAGGTTACCAGAACCCAATCCTGATTCAGGATCAGCGTAAGGCAGATGTTTACTGATGATCCACAGGTTGGAACCTACTATACTCAAGTCAATCCCTTTTATGAGGAAGTTCTGTAACAAGGCCGCAGGCACACTGTAAGATATACTTGCTTCCCTGAGTTTTACGTAGCTGGCATCATAGGAGAATGCTGCCTCTGGAATTCTCACGTAACCAAATGAACCATAGTTAGATGCATCGATTCTGGAAGTATTTTTAGTACCATCGGGATTTACACCCGGATTAATGAATCCACCGCTGGTTGATGCATAACCCTTGCTATGATCGGCAGGATCCACCCAAACAATGGGATCCCTGACCGGGTTGCCCAAATCGTTATTGCCTGCTGTTTCAGGATATAAACCGGTTGCCATACCATAATACATATCGAGTGACCAGATGTGACCACCTTGTGACATATCAATAAGACAGGATAATTTCCAATTCTTATATGTAAATGTATTCAGGAGGCCACCCTTCCAGTCCGGGGAAACTCTTCCCAGATTATTGTTGTTTGTTGTAGTCATTACATATCTGCCATTGGCAGGATTAACAACACGTTGACCATTCAGATAGGTATAATCAGTACCCTCAATAATACCCCAAGGTTGACCCACATGGGCATTAATGGTAACGCCACCCTGGAAGGCACCAAGCTGGTAATTTTCAACACCCGGATACAGTGAGATTACCTTATTGACATTTTTCGACCAGTTGATGCTAAGTTCCCAACTAAAATTAGAAGTTTTAACCGGAACAAAGTTAAGAGCCAGCTCAATACCCTTATTTTCAATCTCACCTGCATTGATATTCTTGTAAAAATACCCGGCAGCCGAGCTCACGGCAAGCGGCAAAATCTGATTTGTGGTATTTGTTTTATACAAAGCCAAATCAAATCCGGCTCTTCTGTTCAGGAAATACATTTCAAGCCCGGTCTCAAGGCTATTTGTTTTTTCAGGTTTCAGATCCGGGTCTTTCTTGGTGGTGGCCACAGCACTCATCGGGCTGTTAAACGGAGTAAGAATAGTGTATTCATCCTGGATCTGATCAAATCCGGCACTGTTACCAACCTGGGCATAGTTCAGACGCACTTTGCCAAATGAAAGCCACTGTTGTTTAACAAGTTCAGAGAATATAATACTACCCGACACAGAAGGATAATAATAAACTGAACTAGAAACTGGCAAAGTGGAGGAATGGTCGCGTCTAAGGGTAGCATCCAGGAATAAGTAATTCCTATAACCCAGGGATGCGCTGCCATAAATGCCATTTATCCCGATGTCTTGGGCTAATTCCTTGGGATAAGGAATCGGATCAATACTGTTTTGCAGCGAATAAAGCCTCGGAATTGCCAAACCTCCATTGGTTGCTGAAATGATGCGGTTAAAGATCTGCCTGTTGATATTGGCACCCAGGATCCCTTTCAGATTTAACGTGCTCGTCAAATCTTTGTTGATGTTCAGCATGAGATCATAGTTATCCTGTCTTGAGAAGTAATCTCTCCTGAGATATCCTGAACCCTGGTCACTTCGTCCAGTGCTGCCATCCTGGCCGGTACCTATTCCAAAAGCACCTGGAACAGTACCAATGGCTTTTCTTTCTTCTTCCAGTGCTGAATAGAAATCAGTAGCAGCACGACCGAACAACTCTAACCAATCGGTCAGTTTATAATTTACAGTCATATAGCCAATGAATCGGTCCCTGGAGTCAGTTTCATAATTCTCGTAAGCCATCCAGTAAGGGTTATCCCAATATATTGGTTGCTCATCCGAAGGGTCAGCCCAGTTCCAGGTGATATTTCTTTTAGTAGTAAAATAGGCAGCCTTCAACTCCTGGATATCCACGTTAGTTTCGAACCACTGGCGCCATGAACCCATATAGTTATCATTATAACCGGTTTCATTCCTTCCCTTACCGTCTGTCTGGATGAAATTGGCAGAACCGGAAACCGTGAGCCGGCTATCAACTTTCCAGGTACCATTCATTAAAAGGTTATTCTTTTTCAATGAGCTGTTGGGCACAATGCCGTCATCCTTATAATTGGTGTATGATAGCCTGTAATTGCCTTTATCAAAACTATTTTCAATAGCTACAGTATTCGTATAAGTCTGTGATTTGTTGAAGAAAGTGATGGGTCCGTTCTTGGCCGCAACCCAGGGGGTAGCTTTCTGATAATTGGGGGATTGAGGATCTACGGCATCCCACTGATAAACCATCAGGCTAGGATCAAACTTTGCACCATAGGAAGCATCCTCGGAAGTTGTAACCCATTGTTCAAGGACTCCGTCACCATTGGGAGCAGGCACCAGATCACGCATATACCAGTATCCGCCCGGACCATCGTAATACGATCCGTAACCTGCACCATACTTATTCTGGTACTTCGGGAAAGTGCTTTTGTCAACAGTTCCCAGTGTAAAATTTGAATTTATGGTAATACCAATACCGTTCTTTTTCTGATTTCCCTTTTTGGTTGTGATCATGATCACACCGGTTGCGGCTCGTGAACCATACAAGGCAGTAGCAGCAGCGCCTTTTAAAACATTAATGGATTCAATATCATCAGGATTTATATCTGAGGCTGCATTACCATAGTCATAACCTGATCCGGTCTGTGATTGACTAACTGTATTGGTGACCCTGTTACTAACTGGTACACCATCAACAACAAATAACGCCTGGTTGTCACCGGTCAGAGATGAAGCACCTCGTACCTGAATGTTTGTTGATCCCCCAAAATTGGTATTACGGGTGATCACAACCCCGGCAACTTTCCCTGATAATGAATTAAGAAAGTTATCAGATTTTACAGTGGAAACTGCCTCACCCTGAACCTCCTGTGTGGCGTATCCCAGCGATTTCTTTGTACGGGAAATACCGAGAGCAGTTACAACGACTTCGTTCAAGCCTACAAGGTCTGATTCCATAGTGGCATCGATTACTTTGCGTCCTGAAACAGAAACCTCAAGAGTTTTCATCCCAATATAGGAGAAAATCAATGTTGTTGCATTTGCCGGCGCTGAAATAGAGTACTTCCCATTTACGTCTGTAATTGAACCAATCGTGGTACCCTTAACAACAACGGTAACACCAGGAATAGGACCCGCCCCTTCTGTCGAAGAGGTGACCCTACCTGTAATCACTATTGTCTGTGCCAATAAAGTGTAGCCACTTACAAACACAAACAAAACAATCAACAGAAATAGTTTCTTCATACGAATTAGTTTTAGGTTTAATTTAACGGGTGAATATAATCCTCTTTTTTGAAAATGCAAAATTTATTACAATAGTGCCATACTTCTTACAAATTGCTTCTTTAAATGGCAAATTATTTACAGGCATTAATTGGAACACATTTCAAACTGGCACTGTGGTATATCCTAGTAAACCAAATTAAATTTTGATAATTCTTTTTACATACTTGGTATTGTCCAGATATGCTACCACCAAAGTATAAATTCCGGGAATAACAGAGCTTAAATCAATTGTGAATTCACTTCCGGGATTATTTAAGGCAGTAATGATTCGTCCGCTTAGATTGCAGATCAATATATTACGGATCATTTTGATTGATTTTATCTTTAAAATGCTTCCGACAGGATTGGGATATATTTCCAATTCAGGATATAATTCATTGTGAATTCCGGTTTTCAAAACAGATTTTCCCATAACATATAATGGCCTGGCTGCAATTGAGGAATCTTTTTCCTGGCAGAGAGTTATTACATCTGATTGAGGACCCTGGGATTCCGGACTAAATTTTACAGATAACGATTTTGAGCTTATTGGATCAATAGTACGGGGAAGATCTTTAACCTTAAAATCCCGGTCATTCCCATAAGCTGATGTAACCGTCACTGTATTTTTTGTATAATTGATAACATTGACATCGCGTGAAACAGAATCGCCCTGTGTAACTTCACCAAAATTGACTGTGTCAGTACTCAACCTGAAAATGTTATGATCCCAATTTGTGTGATATGCGGCATAAGTGGGATAGGTATTCAAATCAAATCTGATCTCATAAACCAAATCCCCTTTAGTATTATATTCTGTAATAATATGACCGCTCTCACCCACTATGGAACCCCAGAAAATAAATGTATTCCCATTGTCCAGCCTTTGCAGATTTCCTGTAACATATGCAAAAATATCAGGATTATGACGGTATTCCTTGGTTAAAGTTACCACTTTATTGATCTCGTCAAGATGATATTCAATCCCCCTTGAATATATAGGCTCCGAACCGTTACCATTATCAAATAAAGTAAGGCTTCCATCTTTTTGTTTCATTACAGAATGCTGTGCTGAGAATCCCCGCGTATCGTTATGGTAAATGAATTCATTGTTTTTACCACCAAGTCTCCATATTATCTCCCCGGTTAATCTGTTTATTTTAGTAATTTCATTCATATCCCTTGATGAAAAGATAAGAGTAGAATCGGTATCAGCATCCAGTGAGTTGCAATGAACATAATCCACCACAGAGGAAAGCAGATTATTATAAGAATCGGTAATCTTAAAATGGTCCCAGCTTCTCCATTCAAATAAAAGATTTTTGTGCTCGTCCAGTTCCTGTATCACCAAACCTATTACTGTTGCATTTGGATCTCCTCCCTCTGCTACCCTGCTCATATCTACCATTTGCGGATCGTAAGACTCCATTATAATATGCCCGTTTTTAAGTAAAAGAATATCATGGGCATCAGCGTTATATCCGTTTTTCATATAAAGAGTATCCAAATTATTCAACAAAGAATCTATCACGATATGCCCTTTTATAGTGTGATCAAAATAGGTTGCCACTCCTGGGAACTGGGGTTTAAAATTGCTCACCCGGTGAGGAGTTTCCCTTGCTAAAAGAAGTTTTCCATTAGTATTAAACAAATACAAATAATCAATTGGGGGTTTTTCCAATACAGTCATGATATTGCCCGGAGTTACTCCATTTGAATAATAAACCATTGGTTCCGGTATATCACTGAAAGAGATGGCATTTCCTTTCATGCCTTCTAAACTAGAGCTCCTTAACTTAGAATTTTGTGCTATTTCAAAATTATCGGAAAAATCCTGGTTGAAATTCCCGGCAGAAATTTTTCGTACGGTGAATCCATATTCGAACAACGGCAATTCTTCTCCGGTTTTTGTTTTTATTCCGTTTCTCAGATGTAACCTGACTTTCTCATTAAAAGAAAAACATTGATCAGGTTTAAAAATCAGGGTCAGTTTATCCTTGTTAAGAGTAAATGTCCCTGTATGTTTTCCACTTATTTCACCTGTAACCTGGAGACAATCTTCCCAAAGAGAGTTTACATCAATTGGTTTCCCGTAACGCAGTACAATTACTGTCTCCGGATTAATCCCGATACTATTTGGTTTTGGAGAACAAAACTGGTATCTGTTTATTCCCGGATCCTGTGCTGATGCAGAATCCAATTTTGATAAAAAAAATAATGCCATCAGGGATAACAAGTAAAATCTCATAGCTGACCTCATTCCTGTTTAATTAATTTAACAGCACGAATCATCCCTGTACCTGGTTCTTCCACATATAATACATATATACCGTTGGGTTTATTGCTCAGGTCGATTTGAAAATTTTCGCTTTCTTCTCTGTCTGATTTCCAGACTATTTTACCGTACAGATCAAACACTTTAATCAATAATTTGCCTGGTGTATTAACCTCAATAAAGAATTCACCTTTGCCCGGATTTGGTCCGACTTTAAAATCAGATTGTAAAAGATTCTCAATTCCAGTACCCAGGATATTATTAACCGATACGAATAATGACCTGGTTACCAAGGTAGAATCAGTCTCCTGGCAAAATATGATATTATCAGAAATCTTACCTGCAGTGAAAGAGGGGAATATAATTGTACAAGAGTCTTCGCTCCCCGCCTCAATTGTAAGAGGCAAATCATTCACATAAAATCCAAGGTTTTTATTATGAGC
>PMNJ01000182.1 GCA_003162595.1 Bacteroidales bacterium
GCAGTTCACCCCAGGCTTAAATCCTTTGACCACAATTGAAGTTTGTTTACCACTTTTCCCTTGGAGTCAATCTGTCATGGGGTTAGATTTGCATAAAAAAGTTAATGACAGATTCCTTTATACTTGGCCTCAGCAGCGGTTCAGCATGTCTGGCAACATGCGGAATGGTGATGTTCCCATACCTTATGGCTGGTTCAGCAGGTGTTAAACGAATTGCAATTGATCTTTCTCTCTTTTTATTAACTAGGTTCGTAATTTATTTCATTCTGGCAACATTGGCCTGGTATTTTGGTCAGGCAATCTTCAGTAACCCCGTTGTAAGAAACATAGTTCCGGGGATTCTATATATAGTATTTGCAATTATGCTTGTGTGGTACAGCATAAGTAAGAACCGCAACCCGAACTGTCCCGCTAAAATTGTAAAAACGGTTAATAATCAAAGACTTGTACCGATTTTACTCGGGATTGTAAACAGCCTGGGATTTTGCCCGGCTTTATTCATAATATTGACTAAGGGTGCAACGCAAGGGACATTAGTTCAGAGCTATATTGCCTTTCTGGCATTTTTCATAGGGTCATCACTCTGGTTTTTGCCATTACCATTAGCGGGTATAATAAGGAAAAAGGAGGTTCTTACAAACATCGGAATCCTTGCTACCGGTCTGGCAGGTATAATTTTCATGATAAAAGGATTAACTAATTTAATAGGAGGAATAATTAATGGATAGCGTTTTAAAGATTGAAGGGATGAGGAAATCATTGGGGAAATCACTTCTGTATACTCTCCCAATGTTTCTGATAACATTCATGTTCATGACAGGCGGAAAACCAAATTTTGCAGATCCGGTATCTGCCCTGGCAATGCTAACAGCTTTTTTATTGGTAAATATTCTGTACTTCCTTATGCATTACACCGGGAAAACAGACAGGTACAGGGCAGTTCTCTTTATTATTTTCGCCCTGTCACTCTCTTATACATTAATACACAATATGGTTGAAGTAAGGAAATCCATGACTTTTTCCCAGGCCGATATACTTGAGTGCAGGATTCCTTTCTGCCATCTTGTTATCCCGATGATGATCCTTCCAGCAGCATTTACAAAGTCAATTATTTTCCCAGGGAGTATTATAAGTGGATTTGCAAACATATCCTCTATGGTTGTGCTCTGGTTAGTCGCAACAATTGTTCTGGGAAGAGGTTTCTGCAGTTGGGGATGTTTCTATGGAGGCTGGGATGATGGCTTTTCAAGAATAAAGAAAAGGCCGGTAATTAAAAAGATTAGTGAATTGTGGAAATGGATGCCATTTGCAGTACTTATTATGGTAATGCTGACGGCAGCCCTGTCTATGATGCCTACTTATTGTTCCTGGATCTGCCCCTTTAAGGCCGTCACTGAATTTGAACAGGTCACATCTGTAGAATCTGCCACAAAAGCCGGAATATTTCTCTCCCTTTTTGGTGGATTAGTTGTTGTCTTGCCTGTAATGACCAGGAAAAGAACACAATGCAGTTTTCTATGCCCCCTTGGAGCAATTAATTCCCTTTCTAATAAGATTACTCCTTTTACTGTAAAAATCGATAAAGGTTCCTGCAATGAATGCTTTAAATGTGTTGAAGTGTGCCCCTTATACGCCCTCACACCTGAAGATATCAAAGCAGGCAAAGTTTCGTTGTTTTGCAGTAAATGCGGCAAGTGTGTAGATGCATGTTCTAAAAAGGCAATTCATTATGGAATCCGGGGCATTCCTGCAGGAACTATGAAAAATTTCTCAAGAAATCTCTTCCTGTTTGTCTCATTTTTATTTATGGCGATATTCTCAGCAGGTTCCATAATAAACACTTTACAAGGTTTATTAAAACTCATCTTTTAAATCTTCAAACAATATGAAAAAAGTAAAGATAATTGCAGGAATTTCATGGGCCTTTCTTTGTCTGATTCTGATAATTATTTTATTCCCTGGGCTAAACAGTTTCTCGCTTTCGGTATCGAAACTGCCATTCATGAAACTGAATCCAAGATATACCGGCGGAGAGATTGCAAACCAGGTAATATCAAAGAGCTGCACGCTCGACATACGGAAACCGGTTTTTAATGGGTTTTTGAAGGAAAGAAACTCGGGTTTTGTACAGCTGGACTGGCATGGAACCATTCCTGACATAATCAAAGATTCAATCGATTATGATTATGATGGGAAAAAGGACTTTTATGTTTTAATAGACAGGAAAAATTCGAAAACTGTGTTGGAACCGATTGACAGAAAAGTGAAAGATGTGCTCATTTCAACTCCGACATCTTATGGATGGGCTATAAGGGTCGGATTGATAAAATGAATCCCCGCGAGCGCATTCTCCCTTGCTTGCTGCGAAGAGCTTCAATTATGGTAATTTAAACAAATTTTTAACAAGCACTATGAGAATCAATATTATGCAGCTAATAATTTTTATGTCATTTGTTTTTGCCTTTTCTGAGTTTCTGCTGATGCTTATCAAACATTCAAGGATAAAAACTGCAAAAACCAGAATGGATCAGGGTTCAATGATATTAATATGGGTTATGATCACTTTTGGATTTACAGCCGGTTTCTTTCTTGCCAAACATGATTCGTGGAAGTCTGTAAATTCCATCATTACTATTTTCGGATTACTGTTAATTCTCATTGGGATAATTATCAGATGGATCGCAATTGTTCAATTAGGGAAATCATTTACAGTAGATGTAGCCATAACCGATAAAGCCAGACTAAAAACAGATGGACTATTCAGACGAATAAGGCATCCCAGTTATCTCGGCTTATTAATAACAATAATTGGTTTTTCTGCCACTATGAACAGCCTTATTTCATTTTTTATTTTTTCTATTCCTGTTACCCTGGCAGTCCTTTACAGAATCAGAGTTGAAGAGAAGGTTTTGTTTCAGGAATTTGGCAATAATTATACAGACTATAAATCCAAAACAAAAAAGCTAATTCCCGGGATATATTGACCTGCTAATATTTTTGAAATCAGAATTTTATTTATCTGCTTCTCTGGTTAATATAACCGATTCTTTTAATCTGAAGGAGATTAAAACACTCAGCAACATAAGCCCGATAAGAAAGATTAAAGATCTGGTCATTGATCCGGTTGATTGAGACTTCAGGCTGTCCATACCAAAGATGAAGGCAATGCCGGATATCTGTCCCATCAAAAGAAGCATTCCATTTGAGGTACCTTCAGAAGCCGGGTAGGTTATTTCGGCGCCATATTGAAATCCTATTGGTCCTGAACTAAGGAGAAAAAATCCAAGCACCGTTCCTGAGAGAAGTAAAAGCCAGAAGGTGGTAGCAAATGCGATACCAATGAGGCCAATTGTTGCACCTATAAGGGCTATAATTATAAAAGGAGTTCTTTTCCNNCAGGGTCTGCATGAAACCATCAAAGACAAGCGACCGTTCTTCCTGATCAGGTCTGCAGGGTGCTGTGGGAGGTCCCTCTTTCATTACTACAAGAAAAATAAAAGCTGTGATAATTGAAACAACTCCATAAATGACTAACATGCCGCTAATACCCGATCCAATTATAAGGTAAGGAGTAAGGGTCATTCCAGCAAGTATCCCGATATACATTGAGAGTGTTCCAAGTCCTGCAGCTGTAGCCCGTTCCTCCATAGGAAACCACCTGGCAGCCAGTTTAGTAATTGCATTTAATATAAATGGTTGTCCGATTGCAATGCCAATTTGTGCCATCAGAAGCAAATTGTAATCTGTACCGGCAAATCCGCGCAACAAACCAAAAATTCCTGTAAATGCCGCACCGATCCCAACGCCTATCCGTATTCCAAATTTGTCGATTGCCCACGATGCCGGGATTGAAACTACTATATAGACAATCATGAAACACATGGAAAGGAGCCCGATCTTAAGATCAGAAACACCAAAATATTTTGTTGCGTCTCCTGTTATCGGTGCAAAAGTTATCCAGAGAAGCTGGTTTACTGCAGCCATTAACATATAAATGACTAACATGAACCAACGTGAGCTATAGACTTTGAACTTTGATTTTGCCATATCGGAATAAATTTGAACAAATATAATTTTATTAATCAGGTACGCAATCCGATTTTCGCAGAAACTCGGAAAAAACTATTGAGGCAGCCATTCCAACATTTAAAGAATCAATTCCTTCCAGAGATTTGCTGAATTTAGGTATTCTAATTTTTTCTGTAATAAACGGAATTAATTCATGGGATATACCTTTTGATTCATTTCCTAGCAATATAATGCCTTTATTATCAAGTTTATGATCATAGATAGATTCACCTTCAAGTAAAGTTCCATAGACCGGAATATCATTTTGAGCAGCTGAGATAAAAAGTTTTTTGAGATCAGAGTAAAACACATTTACCTGCAATAAAGCGCCCATGCTTGCCTGGATTACTTTTGGGTTATAGACATCCACACAATCCTCTGAACACACTATATTTTTAATTCCAAACCACCCGGCAGCGCGTATTATTGTACCCATGTTGCCAGGATCCTGAACAAAATCGAGGGCTACACAAATTTGATTGATTATCTCTGATATGATCATTTCATGTTCCGGCATATGAACTACTGCCAGGGCATTATGAGGTGTTTTCAGGGTGCTTATTTGTTTGAGTTCATCATAACTTATATCCTCTATCATGTTGACTGAACTGGTAAGTCCAGGAAGCAGCCCATTAAGAAATTCAGGTTTGCCAAGGAGTATCCTTACCGGGACATTCGAACTTAAGAACTCTTTAACGAGCTTATCTCCCTCAATTACAAATAATCTTTCTTCATCTCTTGCCTTTTTGTTTTGAAGAGATTTTATGTATTTGATTCTGGATTTACTGATCATTCCTTCTGTATTAAACTCAAATATGCCGCTTACAAAAATAAGGAATAATTAGCCACAACAACAATGTACATTTTGAAGGAGGCCCCCTGTCCCGCTTTCCTCGACAAGCTCGGAAGCGGGACTTCCCCCTAAAGGGGGATTAATTCTCGGATATTAAGTAAAATTTCTCTTAAGTGCTGAGGATTAGCCCCCATTTAGGGGGGAAGTGAGGCAAACAGAACCTTTGCGGTTAATGGATTTTTAGCTTTTAGTTCTGATTATTATTGATATATTTGAGTTTAAGTTTTAATCCATATTTTGAAGAAATCCATTACACATATAAATCTGTTTCAACAAGAGTATTTTATATTAATAATTTTTCTATTGTTACTTATAACATCGTGTAATTCAACAAAATATGTACCAAATGGAGAGAGCCTTTTAAATGAGAATCATATAAACGTGAATAAAGAAGGTGTTAAGAAAAGTGATCTCGTGCCATATCTTAAACAAACTCCGAATAAGCGAATTTTTGGTGCGAGGTTTTACCTGGGTTTGTACAATCTTTCTAATATAAATAAGGACAAATGGCCTCATAACTGGTTAAGAAACATCGGCGAAGAACCTGTTATCTATGACCCTGATGCCATGACCAAAACTAAAGAACAAATGAGGTCGTATGTCGCTTCGAAAGGTTATTTTGACGGAAAAGTAACAGATACAGTTGTAACTGCCAGCATGAAAACGGATGTTTTTTATAATGTCGATTTATTACGTCCCTATACAATCAGAAACCTCACCTATGAGATCGCAGACAGTAATATCAAAAAGCTTTGTTTTTTTGATTCTGTGAACTGTGTTATTGTGAGAGGAAAACCCTATGATGTTGATGTTCTGCAGGCAGAGCGGACACGATTTGAGCGTTTTATCAGGGATCATGGCTTCTATGGATTTTCAAACGATTATATCTCTTTCAGAGTTGATAGCACAATTGGGAACAGGCAGGTTAATATTAAATACAATGTCAGGAATTTTACCAAACTTGATGTAAATAACAATATCATTTCCGGGCCTTTCGCAATTTACACTATAAAAAATATTTATATCTATCCCGATTTTGTACCAAAGGAAGCACTGGAAGGAGGTGAAGCATATTTAAAGAGTCTGGATACAACTTTCTATAAAGGCTATTATTTTATTACGTCAAAAAAGAAACATGAAGTAAAGTATGATCTAATTCTACAATCACTCTATCTGAAAGCCGGATCAGTATTCAATGTGACGAGTACAGAGCAAACACAGTCACATCTCCTCTCTTTGAAAATATACCGGCTTGTCAATATTACCTATAATGATGCAAAAGAAAATGTGAATCTGCAGGGGATGGAGTTAATGCTCGATTGTAATATTCACCTTACTCTTATGAGTCAGCAGTCTTATAAAATAGAACTTGAAGGAACAAACTCCGGTGGAAACCCGGGTGGCGCTCTGAACCTGATCTATCAGCATAAAAATCTCTTTCATGGGGCGGAACTGTTCAGTACAAAATTGAAAGGAGCTTACTCAGCTTATACTCAACCAGGTACAAAGCTTTCGAGCATACAAGAGTATGGACTGGAAACTAGCTTGCGGCTTCCGGAATTTTTGGTTCCTTTTGTTAAAACAGAAAATTTTATCAAGAAATTTAATCCTTCAACTACTTTATTAGCATCTTATGACTATCAGAGCATGCCATTTTATACCAGGACTATCGCCATTGCCAGCTTTGGTTATGACTGGAAGTCGGGGTTCTATCAGGAACATATTGTGAACCCGGTTCAGTTAAGCCTCGTGAACGTACCAAAAATAGATTCAGCATATAAAGCATATATAGCTGCATCTTCTTATCAGGCTCATAGTTATGATAATGTATTGATTCTTGGAGGAAGTTATTCATTTATATTTAATAACCAGAAAATTAAGAATTCGAGAGATTACTGGTTTCTCAGGGTAAATGCGGAGACAGCAGGCAATTTAATTGGACTGGCTGAAAAGCTTGCAGGCGGAAATAAAACAGATAATACTTATCAGATATTGGGGCAGCCATTTGCACAATATGCTAAGACTGATTTAGATTTAAGATACAATTATAAGTTTAATGATGTAAGCTCCATTGCATATCGGGGTTTCTTTGGCATTGCTTTACCTTATGGAAACTCGAAAGAAGTACCATTTGAAAAGCAATATTTCGAAGGTGGTGCAAATGATATCAGAGCCTGGCAGGTAAGATCTCTTGGTCCGGGTTCTTACGCGGATTCGTCCAGGTTATTGAATGAAACAGGAGATATCAAGTTAGAGGCAAATGCAGAATACCGGTTTAAACTTTTCTGGATAATCGAGGGTGCAATTTTTCTCGATGCAGGGAATATATGGAGTTATAAAAACGACCCGGCACGACCAGGATCACAATTCCAGTTTAATAAATTCTATAAAGATATTGCGATAGGTACCGGGACGGGATTCAGATTCGATCTTAAATTTGTGATCGCGAGGGTTGATATAGGGATGAAACTTCGTGATCCTCTGCTTCATGATGCTCAGTCTACTGAAGGATCTCATTGGATATTTCTTAATGGACCTTACAAAAGAAAAGATTTTACAATAGTGCTGGGCATTGGATATCCATTCTGAGAATTAAATTCATATTTACTCTATATAACTTTGTGGTCAGGCGGATTTCATTTTTTCCCCGGCTATTGACTGATTTTTGCAGAAAATTGCATATATTGCATAGTCTCATTGCATTTTTGTCAAAATGAATTTTAACAGTGAACCAATTAAGAACTGGTTTGGTTTTACCCGAAGGGAGAGAAGATCAACTTTTATCATGCTTTTGATTATAATCCTGATACTTGGATTGCGATATACTATACCTGATAGCAAGATCGTCATCGAAGATATTACGGGCACAATCCCAGATACGGAAAATCACTCTGATCTTTCAGGAAAGGACAGCCTGTTTGCTAATGACCTAAGCAGGGGTAATCTTATGAATAGAGGAAAGAAGGGACCGGCTTATATTAAAAAATCATATGGAATTGAAGGGGAGCGGATTCCATTTGTGAAAAATAAACATACACCTCAGCAAAGGACCAGCAATTATCCCAGACAAAACAACCCACTGATAGAAATTAACCGGAGTGATTCTGCTACGCTTGTAAACCTCCCTGGAATTGGGCCTGTTTTATCAGCAAGGATTATTAAGTACAGGCGCCTTCTTGGAGGGTATGCCAGCACTGACCAGTTAAAGGAGGTTTATGGGTTGCCGGTTGAGACGTTTGAACTGATAAAGGGTAGAATTTTTGCAGATTCATCGATGATTACAAAAATCAATATTAATTCAGCCGGTTATAAAGAGTTATCACATATCCATTATTTTGAAAAATATGAGTTAACTGCAATCTTAAAGTACAGGGAGATTAAAGGCAGGATAAAGTGTATTACTGATTTGACGGAGAATAAATTGATTACTCCGGAGAAGGCTAGGAAAGTTAGACCCTATCTCAGGTTCGATAATTAGTTCTATCCACCGTATATTTCCCCCTTCAAAGGGGGAAATGCTTCACAGTTTTATTTGTATATGCACTTAAAAACTTGTAATTTTATTGAAATATAATCCGATATGTTCATCCTAAATAATGTATTTAAATGTCGAAATTAAGATTGTCGGGATAAATAATTTCCTTAAATGTTTTGAAAAGACTTTTTCTATTTCTAACTTTGCGCCTCGTTTAAAAACTGAAATATTAATTATGATCATTGTACCATTAAAAGAAGGCGAGAATATTGAAAGAGCTTTAAAGAAGTTCAAAAGAAAATTTGAAAAGACGGGTGTGATCCGCGAATTACGCTCGCGTCAGGCTTTCATTAAGCCTTCAGTACGCCGGAGAGAAGAAATCAAGAAGGCAATGTATGTTCAGAAGATGCAGGAAAGCGAAGAGTGATCGACGCTGACGCATCTCATTTTTTAACATCACAGATAAAAGGGTTCCTTCATGAGCCATAAGGAATCGTTCTTACAATATCTGCAAATCGAGAAACGGTATTCATTACATACTGTCAGATCTTATTTAAACGATCTGGACCAGTTTTATTTATTCCTGTTATCACTCGGACTGCCTGAAGACCCTGTCGCAGTTACTTCTCATGATATCAGGGCTTGGATTGTCAGTATGCTCGACAAGAACTATTCAACGACAAGTATTCATAGAAAAATTTCCTGTCTCAGGGTATTTTATCGCTATTTAAGAAAAGAAGGGATTATTAAAAATGATCCTCTGGAAAAGGTCGTCCTGCCAAAAAGAAAAAAGAGTCTCCCTGTTTTCATTGACGAAGAGTCTCTTACGAACCTGCTTGATAATTATAGTTTTGGGGATGGCTTTGCAGGCATAAGAAACCGGACAATTATTGAACTCCTTTATATGACAGGGATGAGGCGATCGGAGTTAATCGGACTGAGGGATAATGACCTTGATTTGTCTGAAGGCTCTTTGAAAGTGACAGGTAAAAGAAATAAACAACGTATAATTCCATTGGTTCAGCCATTTGTTAAACGATTGGAGGAGTATATTATGGTTAGGAATGACAATGTTGTGACAGAAAAAAATGGGTGGTTTTTTATTACGGATAAGGGAAACAAGTTGTACGATAAATATGTTTATAATACAGTAAATAGTTATCTCTCGATGGTGACCACGATCGAAAAGAAGAGCCCTCATATTTTACGTCATACTTTTGCCACACATATGCTTAACCGGGGCGCTGATCTGAATTCAATAAAGGAGTTACTCGGGCACGCAAATCTGTCAGCTACGCAAATCTATACGCATAACACCTTTGAAAAACTCAAAAAAGTATATAAACAGGCTCATCCAAGGGCTTAAATATTAATAAAAAAATCAGGAGGTACTACTATGAACATTCAGATTCATTCAGTTCGGTTTGATGCCGACAAAAAGCTAACCGATTTTGTTCATCAGAAACTGGAAAAACTGACCCAGTTTGATGAAGATATTGTTAATGCAGAAGTTTATCTTAGGCTAGACAAAGATCAGGAACGTGAGAATAAGATTAGCGAAATTAAGCTGGAGTTACCGGGTGGACCTTTATTTGCAAAGAAGCAAAGTAAAACATTTGAAGAAGCAACTGACGAAGCTATAGATGCCCTTAAAAAGCAGATTACCAGGCATAAACAAAAGATGAGAGGAGTCTGATTATTCTATTTTCAAAAATATACAGTTTTATTTTGATAAATAAAATTTAAATTCATACATTTGCAAACCGTTTTTTAAGGGTGGATTATGCACCCTCGGGGCGTTCTTTAAATTGCC
>PMNJ01000357.1:0-572 GCA_003162595.1 Bacteroidales bacterium
TCCTTTGCTTCACCAAAGTCTATGTATAAAATGTCCTTGTTAGGTATTACACATTTTGTAAGGATATAACCGAATACTTTCATTGCAGCTTTATTTAAATCATAGAAAGCTGCAAACCGACTTAAGTAGACCTTTACAAATTGGCTTTCGTCGACTTCTATTGTTCGCAAAAAGGCACTATGGGCTACAATCTCACCATTATCGTTGATTACCTGGTTTAATACTGATTTATTCCCTTTTACAAATACCTTTTTTTTAATTGAATGTCTGCTTATCTCTTGAAGAGCATTCTCCATGAATGGGTTCTCGTCATACTCAGGAAATTTATTTAAAGGGATGTATTTCATACAAGTAACTTTTAAACGGTAAAATGATATTTTTCACACAACTTCTGCATACCTGAAAAGTATCTGTTTTGGTTTAAATAAATACCTTATAAGTATCTAGTACATACTTTAAAAGTATCACATAGATATTTTCTCTATACTGATTATAAGCAAGTTGCATTATCTCTTCTTATGTTCTTTAATACCGCTTTTAAGAAGATCTATTATTTCGCTTCGAAAAAAGAA
>PMNJ01000357.1:619-10728 GCA_003162595.1 Bacteroidales bacterium
CCAGTACAAAAAAATGACAATATCTTATCTATTTAAGTCAAATTCAGGTCTGAAAAGACTTTGTTTTTAGGTAGTTTTATCTAATGTACTAAACAAATTTTCAGTATTTTTAGTAGCAACCTGAAGTATTGTAATTGTATTTCTTAAAGATTCTTTTATTAACTCGAGTTTTTTGAACTCACTATCCTTTAGCTCTTCTTTGTTTTTAATTTTGTTTATAACATTCAATGAAGTTTTTACATTTGGGAAATCTGAAACACTAATCCTGAGGATACTAGAAAGCAGTAACGCTATTTCTTCATTCTGAATTGGAATTTTGGTAGTTTCAATTATTTGATCGATTGCAAACAATCTTTCAACCGGATTTGATTCNNATCATTTCTTTAACTACAAAGTAATCAAAATCAAAGTTTTTTATTTTTTCTCTTACTAGTGATATTCTGTCTCCTAGACTAGTAATATCAACTAAATCCGGTGTTTTAATTAATTTAGTTACAACTAAATAAAAAATTAATTGAATCAAAAAAGGAAATACTATGAAGAAAGCAAGTGGGAGAGAAGGAAATACAATTGTTACAGCTAAATAAATAATGCAGGATAAGAAATACATGAGCGTAAAGCCTAACTTCCTGTAATAATATTTGTCTTCAAGCTTTTGGTACGTGTTCTGAATCACGGAAAAAACAGGATGATTGCTGTTCCCTGTTTGATTAGAATCATAGTCCTTTTCGAGGTTTGAGATATACTCTTCAAGTAGCTCTTTAAATTGCGTTTTACTCATATTGACTTTCATTATTAAAAATAAGTCAATTTAGTTTTTTTGCAAAAAATATTTTAGCACCTGATTAGCACCTACTAAATGAGGAAAGCCCCGATAAATCGAGGCTTTCTGTACCCGGAGCGGGACTTGAACCCGCACAACCGTAATGGTCACAGGATTTTAAGTCCTGCGTGTCTACCATTCCACCATCCGGGCGGAATTAAGTGGTGCAAATTTATAATAAATAATTCTTAATAAAAACAGCAGAGTGGATTCAGAGAAAATAAAACTCTGTGCTTCCTCTATGAAACTCTGTGTAAGTTCTTAATCATTTTTAGTTACACAGAGAACCACTACATTATTTTACAAGGATTGGTTTTCCCAAACCAACTTTCTCAAGATCATCAAGTTGAGTTTTAGCATCTCCGACAACAACATAGTACATTCTTGAAGGATCAATGTATTTATTTACCAGTTCCAGTTGCTTTTTAATAGTGAGACCTTCAATAAACTTCTCTTCTTGTTTAATGTAATCCATTGGTAGATTATAGGAAGTCATAGTGTTAAGCATACTTAGAAGGTTTCCCAAAGTTTCAAATCTGAGCGCGTTATTTTTCAGAAGCGAAGATTTTGTGAATTCAATATATTCGGGGAGAATGGTCTTGCAGTATTTCTCCATCTCTTCTTTGAAAATCGTTACTGACTCCTGAGTCGAATTTGTACGAACCCTTGATGTGGCTACAAAGGATCCATAATTTTTAGCGCCATTAAAGGTCGATCTGGCTCCGTAGGTAAATCCTTTGTCTTCCCTGAGAATAAGATTAAATATACCATTGAATGATCCACCGAGTTTATAGTTGGCAACTGTTGCCGGGTAGAAATCAGGATTTGTTCTGGGTAGAGATGGAGCACCGATTGAGATGACAGATTGCTTTGCTCCTGGGACATCAACAAAATATATCTGAGATTTTTCAGGTGGTCCGGGAACTTTAATCTCAGGTATAACTACATTCTTCGGTTTCCATTTCAGGTTAATATCAGTGAGCGCTTTCTTAACTCTGGCCACATCGACATCTCCCACAACAAGGAATCTGGCTATTGAAGGGGATAGGTATTTACTATAATATTCTTTGAGATCATCAATTGTAATTATTTTAACTGAGGCCTCAGTGCCGGTAGCATCAGTCGCGAGAATATTATCGCCGAACATAAGTTTATTAAGTGTACTTGAAGAAAGATAATCGGGACTGGCAGCATTCCGTTTGAGATTATTTATTATACGGCTTTTCGTCAGATCAAACGCTTCAGAATCCCATCTGGGTTCCAGAAGAATCTCCTGAACAAGAGCAATGGTCTTCTCAAAGTTCTTTGCCATTGAACTTACCTCTAGCGAGATATCTTCATTGGAGGAAGTTACTCTTATTGAAGCTCCCAGCAGCCCGATTGCTTCTTCGAGTTCTTCAGGGGTTTTGTTTTTAGTGCCTTCGTTCATCATTGATGCTACCAGATTGGCAACTCCGGCTTTTTCAACCTTATCCAGCATATGACCGCCATCAATAATTATTGAATATTGAACAAGAGGTAATTCATTTTGAACTATGCCCCAAACTTTCATTCCGTTGGAAAGAGATTCTTCCCAGGGAGTCGGGATAGTTACTTCAGGGTCTGGTCCGATAACAGGCTTAACAGATCTGTCTAATTTAGTGGTCGTTTTAGCAATAGGTTCTTCCTTAGCTGTATCAGCTTTTACCTGTGCTGCCTTCGTGACATCTTCCTCGATAATACCCGAATTCTTTGAACCTTCAACTATCAGGTTAAGTTGCCCTTTTGGTACTAAACTTGTTTCTACAAAATTCTTACCCTTAATATATTTATTATAAGCAGATTTCACATCAGCCATGGTAACTGACTGAAGAGCTGCAAGGTCCTTTTTATAATACTCCGGATCCCCGGTGTTCATTGTATATTCTGCAAACTGGAAGGCTTTATTCTGAACGCTGGCGAAGCTATTATAAAACCGGGTTTCATAACCTGCTTTAATCCTTATAAGATCTTTATCAGTGAAACCTTCTTTCTCGAATTTTTCAAAGCCTTCAAATACTGCTTTCTCAACTTCAGTAAGATTTATATCAGGATTAGCTGTTATGGAGATTGTAAAACTTCCTGCGAGCTCCTGTGAACCATTTCTTGCCATAACTCTCGATGTAAGTTTTTTCTCTTTTACCAGTACAGAATACAAAGGAGATTTTTTTGAACCTGCCAGCAGGTCAGCAAGAAAATTGAGAGCATACGAATCTTTCGAATACCTCTCAGTTGACGGAAATACCATAGTAAGCTGAGGCGCTTTGGCAAAATTATCTTCATGATAAAGTCTGGCTGTTGAGCTTAGAGTGACGGGGACAGGACCTCTTTTTTCTATGTTGGTACCTGAAGGTATTTCGCCGAAATACTTATTGACCAGAGCTTTGATTTCCTCGCTGTTGATGTCTCCTGATATTACAAGGGTTGCATTGTTAGGGGCATAGAATTTCTTATGAAAAGCTTTTACATCTTCAACTGTAGCTCCGGTAAGATCTTCCATTTCCCCAATAACGGTCCAGCTATAAGGATGGCCTTTAGGATAAAGATTTTTTGCAATGATCTCCTGGTTAAACCCATAGGCAGCATTGTCTACACTCTCGCGCTTCTCATTCTGAACTACATTCTGCTGATTTGCCAGACTTTTTTTTGTTACAGTGTTGGTAAGGTATCCCATTCTGTCAGATTCCATCCACATTGCCATTTCAAGCGCATTTTTCGGTACGATCTCGAAATAATTTGTCCTGTCCTGGTTTGTACTTCCATTTAATGTTCCACCGGCACCCTGGATATTTTTAAAATACTGACCTTCGCCTACATTTTCAGATCTTTGAAACATCATATGTTCGAAGAGGTGCGCGAAACCCGTCTTCCCCGGAACCTCACGACTTGAACCGACATGATAGTAGACGGCAAGTGCGGCAATTGGATCAGATTTATCTACATTAAGCACCACAGTTAAACCGTTTGCCAATGTGAATTTCTCAACCGGGATTGATAAACCATTTTGTTTATTTTGCGGTTTAAATGAGAAAAGGCCAAGTGTCATCAATATGCTGACCATAAATAATAATCTTTTCATAATTATGTAATTTAAGATATATCTTTTAATAAGTTTTGAGTTCCGAAGGTAAGATAAAACCTGAACTATAAAACCCTTATAACATTTTTTAACATTGATTGGCGAGTTTATTGAAAGTTATAACCATTCCTGATTTTAACCTTTGCCATTTCGTTAAATTTTGAATAGCAAGAATTAAACCCTGGGTTTTGGAAATTAAAAAAAATGCTTATTTTTGCCCGTGATTTTGCGGGAGTAGCTCAGTTGGTAGAGCACGACCTTGCCAAGGTCGGGGTCGCGGGTTCGAGTCCCGTCTCCCGCTCAAATAAAAACAGGCCGTCTCAATGATTGTTTTGAGACGGCTTCTTTCTATTATCAGATGTTCAAATGATTTCTTCTATTTTTTTACCGGACCCCATTCCAGTAATGTATTATTCTCAAAATAAAGCCATGTGTTTCTGAAAATCCATTCTTCCTTGGTAATATTACCACTGATAATCCTGTTGATCTTATCAGCATTGCCCCAGCTGTCTTTTACCATTTCTGAATTCATCCCTTTCCAGATCTTTCCGGAAAAAATCCTGTTTGCTATATTCGAACCATATTTATTCTCAAGATATGAAAACCTGCCTTGCTGCTGCTCCTGAACCGGTTCTGTCTGCTGAGCTGCGGGTTGTGATTGGATGGCTGGTTGAGCATTTACGGGGATTTTATCCAAAATAGCCTGACGTCTGAAGATATAACCTTCATTTTCTTCAAAAACAACATGAAGATATGTGCTGTCTGAATCCAGAACATCAACTACTAGAATCAGCAGGGATTATAAGAATTACTGAGGTAAGATCATCTTTTGTTGCAAATAATCGACTTGCTACCTTTAAAGTTGCTGTTGCTGTAATATCCTGGTGGTCAGGCTGATTTTGTTCCACAGCCTGAAGCTGATCAACTTTGCCTGTCTGACCTTCAAGCTGGAAGGCAACTACTGCAAGGAAAGTGAGAAAAACTATTTTTTTCATAGAATTGTTTATTCTGTTAACGCAAAAACTGTACCAAATTTAAAAGGTATAACAGCGCAGAAGATTAAAGGTTGAGGTTAAGGTTAAATGTCTAGATACTCCTAAGTCTCCACTTCTTACCATTAAACCGTTGAGCCTTTGTGCCATTACACCTTTTTTCTTATCAGCATCAATCCGTCACGGAGAGGTATAATAACATCCTCTATTGTCGTTTCATTTTGGATCATATTATTAAAACTGATTATACCCAGGGCCTGGGGATCATTTGTTTCATGATCCAATACTTTTCCGCCCCAGAGAACATTATCGGCAAGAATGAATCCGCCCGGTTTCACTTTATCTATAATAAGGTTATAATATTCAATATATTCCCTTTTATCCCCATCAATGAATACCAGGTCAAACATAAGATCCAGCCCGGGTATAATATCCTGTGCTTTCCCGGTTACCTGTGTTATTCTTGTATCTGCTCCTTCCCGGCAGAAAAATGAATGAGCGAACGAGTTCAATTCATCGTTAATTTCAATTGTAATAAGTTTGCCGCCCGGCCTGAGACCTTTTGAGAGGCATATCGCAGAATACCCTGTGAAGGTTCCGATCTCAAGGATATTATCGGGTTTGATCATCAAAGAAATCAGCTCAAGAAATTTTCCCTGAAGATGACCAGAAACCATATTTGGATTTACAAACCTGAGATGTGTCTGTCTGTAAAGATCTTCAAGAATGGGATCAGCAGGCGTGGAAAATTCTTCAATATATTGTTCCAGTTTTTTGTTCATTGTTTCGTGTTTTTTGTTTCGCGTTTGCCCCCATCCCCCCTAAAGGGGGGCTTATACTCTGCAATTATTGAAATGAACCGTGAGGGCACCGAATTAGCCCCATTTAGGGGGGATGGGGGGCCTATAATTTCAAATTTATTTGTAAATTAATGTTGAAATTTTTGAAGGTTCAAAAATATCATTCGCCGTCTCTATCAGTTCAGAAGCTGTTACAGCATCGATTTTATTGCATAGATCTTCAATACTATCAATTTTATTAAAGACCAGGAGGCTTTTTCCGAGACTCAACATAAGACTCTCATGATTCTCATATCCTCTTGCAAGATAGCCTTTTATCTGGTTTTTTGCTTTGCTTAACTGTATGGTACCAAGTTTTGTGGTCCGCAGCCTCTTCAACTCGGTCATAGCTATAGAAATACTTTTGTTAAGGTATTGACTATCAGTTCCAAAATATATCGAAAAGATGCCGGTATCGCAGTAGGGAGAATAACTTGATTCAACATTATAAGCAAACCCGTTTTTTTCCCGCAGCGACAAGTTCAATCTTGAATTCAGACCCTGTCCTCCAAGGATATTGTTGAGAAGAAACATACCCATCCTGCGTTTGTCTTTTAGATTATACGCCAGATTTCCCATTATGCAATGATTCTGGTATGTATCCATCTGTTTTGTCATTGAAACCGGCTCATATAACCAGCTCTTTTCATTTCTTTCCACACTTTTTTCTGTTACAATGTCAGCAAAATGTGTTTTAAACAGTTTCAATATTTTTTCATCAGAAATATTCCCAACTGAGCAGAACACCATCTGTTGAGAATTGTAATTCCTTGAAATAAAGTCGTTTATCTTCTTTTTTGAAAAGGATTTTACTGATTCCGGCGTACCAAGGATGTTACGGCCTATCGGCTGATTTGAGAAAATAAGCTCTTCAAAATCATCAAAGATCAGTTCGGAAGGATTGTCGAGATATGAATTTATCTCTTCGATTACAACATCTTTTTCTTTTTCAATTTCTTTATCAGGGAAAACAGAATTAAAAGCAATATCACTGATCAATTCGATCGCTCTCTCAAAGTCCTCCTTAAGAAAAGAAGCATGTATCGCAGTTTCCTCTTTGGTAGTATATGCATTGAGCTCTCCGCCAACATCTTCCAGCCGGCTGAGAATATGATATGCTTTTCTTTTTTTTGTTCCCTTAAACAGCATATGTTCAATAAAGTGGGCAATTCCATGTTCCGGAACAGTTTCATCGCGCGAGCCGGTATTGATAATTAGTCCACAGTGGGCAACTAAGCCTGGTATACGGTAATGAACGAGCCTGATACCATTATTGAGCTTGTTAAGGAGTAGATCCATCTTGGTTTTTTAATAAGATGCAAAGGTACCACATCATTAAAATGATTCCAAATAGATTTTTTTTTACTAAAGTATTTGGTTACTCGGATTTGAGATATATATTTGCAGTCCGAAAAGAAGGTGCCATAGCTCAGTCGGTAGAGCAATGGACTGAAAATCCATGTGTCCCCGGTTCGATTCCTGGTGGCACCACTTCTTTAATTAGCAGACCCCTGTAGATCAATGATTTACAGGGGTCTTTAAATTTATGGTTGACGGAAGTGGTGACGGATTTTCTAACGTACACATAGTCAAACAAATACGGAATCAGAATCAATCCTTTGGTTTTAAAAGATCATAATTTCAATGAATCATTTCCCAAAAAATTCCCTCTGCAAAATAGGAGCGGTGATTTTGCTGCTGGGACCATCACCTCGGGAAACACAAACGGCGACTTTATTTTCGAGTGCTTCGAAGATTTCGGCTACATCTTTATGAGTGAAGCCTGGACAAAGCAGTACCGACTCAATTTTTTCCTTTTTATAAAGATCTTTACAAACTTTAATCGCTTCGTTCTGGTTTTTTACAACATAAGTAAAAAGCTTGTATTTACCTGTTTCTATCAGACTATGATGTTTTTCAGGATCTGCATCAGGTGCATGTGCTATAAATACTGTTTTAAAAGCCATTGTTACCTCCTTTTATTTAATAATTAAGTATCTAACTCTCTATCATTTAACCACAATACAGAAGTTGTAATCTCTTTTGAAAAATCAGCTGAAATAAGTATAATCTTAACGTCCTGTCCAAAATCATCTTCAACTTCTTCATCCCAATTCAAAAAATCCAGTATTGCTTGACTTGCATTCTCACCAGAAAGATTATTTCTTACTAAATACTTTTTATAAACCTCGACTGTCTTATCAAAAGTCATGTTTGAAATCATAGCAGAATATCTTATGGCTTGCAACTCCATATGTCCACCTTCTTCTGTACGTTTGATTTCAATTACAACAAAATCAGCATCCTTGTCAATACAAAGAATATCTTATCTTCGCTTACTATCTTCCCAATCACAAAACTCAGTTGATATCACAAATAGATTTGGATCGATTACCTCTATTGAATTTGCAATAAATTTCTGTAAATCTGTTGCTTCGTTGATTTTTTCCTTAGCGAAAGTTGTTGTGTTCAATTTCACAATCTTTTCATCACTGAGTTTATAAATTGCCATTAGATATACATTAACTTCTTAGATTTTTAAACTTGAATAATAAATATCCCCCAATTTACATACATTTCTGAGTTTTAAGAAAATAATTAGGTATCGGAGATCTTCATTCTTAAGCTAATAGTTAGGAAGAACATTACTTAAGACTTAAATTTATAGACAATGGTTGAAGTAGCACTCGAACTTATTATTATAATACGTTAAAAGTCAGTAGCTCAAACAATTTATTCTAATGGTTGTTAATGGATTTGTTGACAAAATGTATGTTTTTAGCCAATTTTGAAATCCCATCCCAAATTTTACCGGAGGAACCGGAAATGGGATAAAAAAAATATTAATGATTAAGCAATTTATTAATATTGACTGTATATAGTCTAATTTTATTGGGTTAATAAGAAGAATATTTGTAAAAGTCAAATCAATTATGGATTCACCCATCCCTGCAAACTTACTAAAGCTGCCAAACATATGTTTTTTTTACCTACCCATTAACAACTCTTTGCACAAATAACATATTATTAGACAATTTTGAACGTTTCAGGAATATAGGTGTAATATAAGCGTATTCGATTTAAAGTGATACACATAACACTTATAATTCTTAGAATTTTTATAGTCAAATTAGTTTTCAAGATTGGTCAGATAAGCCATAACAAGTATTTAAATTGCCTATGCAACACCTTACTGATGAGCAATTGATTAAAATTTATCAAAGTAATGAAGGCAATAAGAGCCAAGTTGCCTTTGGCCATCTTTATAACCGTTATGCTAAACTTATGTTGAATTATTTCTATTTCTCCTTGCATTATGATCATAACAAAGCACAGGATTTTGTACAAGATTTGTTTGTAAAGATCTTAGAAAAACATCACACTTTCAATAATGACCAATTCTTTAAAGCATGGATTTATAGGATTGCTGCAAATATGTGCAATAATGAGTTTCGAAAAAATAATGTAATAAGAAAATATCATGACCATATTAAATCATCTTCAGAAATCATGACTTTAAGTCCTGAAACAGAAAAGGACCTTCGAAAATGTATAACTGATTTAAATCCAGAACAGCGTTCCCTTATTGTCTTGAGATTTAAATTAAAATTAAGTATTAAAGAGATTGCCCAGATATATGAATGCCCTGAAGGGACTATAAAATCAAGACTTTTCTATGCAACAAAAGAGTTATCAAAATTATTTAAAGTTTAAAACATGAAAGCTAATCCATATTTAGAAAGAGTATATGAATTGCTGGAGCAATTTGACTTCAACGAATTATCGGAGAAAGACAGAACTTATGTTTTATCGAATATGTCCGAGAAAGAATATATTAATATGAGAAGTACCATTAAGGATACTGAAACTTTCTTCTCAAATTCAAGCGAACCAAATATAAATGTTTCTCTACTCAGTTCAATAATACATACAAATCATAAACCTAATATCTTAATAAAAATATTAAACCAGCCTGTTAAGTTTTATCAATTAGCCGCCTTTATTGTTTTAATTCTTGCGATTTACACTATTAAACAATACTCTGACTTCCCTGATAAAAATTCGGCATTACCATTACATGACACAATCTTTATTCAAAAGGCCGATTCTATATATCCTAAACTAGCTGATACTGTTTATTCTAAACTAATTGATACTGTAAAATGTATAAGAGAGAAAATAATTTACATATCCAGAGAAAAAGACACCAATACCCATGTTAAATTATTGTCAACTACTGCATATGTGTTTGATTCCAGTAAAGTAGTTTTTAAAAAGACTACTGATAGTATCAAAGAATTAACATTTACTAAAGATGTTTCAAGTGACACTTTATTTAAGAATTAAATATTTTGAAG
>PMNJ01000060.1:0-33754 GCA_003162595.1 Bacteroidales bacterium
GTCATAATAATTGAAATAGTCATGTGGAAGATCATATAACCCAATAACACTCCAATAAGGCTGAATACCACTTCCGAAACTATAATCAGCGCTTTTGACATTGAGTTAAATTGCGTAATCAGTATAAACATTATAAGGAATAAGCAGAGAATCATTGCTTTAGACAGGAAAACCATAGATTCTGCCTGATCCTCCTGTTCACCTGTAAGGCGGATATCAACATCCGATGGTTTTGTAAACTGAGGGAGCACTTTACGGAGTTGGGCATTTATCACGTTTGCATTAAATCCATCCAGAACGTTGGATGAGACAGTGATTACCCTTTTCAGATTAAGTCGGTTAATCTGTCCATAGCTGTTCACATATTCAACATGCGCAACTACCGACAAAGGAATCTGACGTATGAGCCCTGAGGTCATGTCCCTGTATGTAATTGTAAGATTGAGCAGTTGCTCGAGATCTTTGCGTTGATTTTCCTCAAAGCGCAGCATTATTGAATATTGATCCTCCCCTTCCCTGTACTTGGATACTTCTTTTCCCAACTGACCTGTCCGGATTGCATCACCAACTACTGCAGCAGTAATGCCTTCAGAATTAGCCCTTTCACGATCAAGAAGTATCAGTATCTCCGGTTTAGATGTGGCAAAGTCAGATTTTAGCTCCTCTATACCACCTATCTGCAATGAATCAACAAATCGTTTAAAATTATCAGCGGTCGCAGCGAGTTTTGCCAAATCTTCCCCGGAAATCTCAATATTAATTGGTTTCCCCGTTGGAGGTCCCATTTTAATTTTATCAACAACTATTTCAGCACCCGGTATATCCTTCAGAGCCTCACGCATTTTATTCATATAGACTTTTGTACTCTGTCCGTGTCTATACTTATACTCGACAAAATTTACTGCAATCTTAGCCAGATTAGATGATTTGCTGGAATTATCGAATGAATTATCTGATGCAAGAAATGCAACATTTGTAACAACAGATTCCACAATAGGATTTTTTTCACCAAGGACACTCATAATACGATTTTCGGCAATTCGGGATACAGAATCAGTCACTTCTATCTGGGTGCCAATAGGCATCTTGATAAATGTATTAATGGTGTTTGGTTCATTATCGGGGAAAAAAACCACTTTTGGTTTTAGAATGCTATTTAAAACCATAGTAAACACAAAAAGAGCAACCATACTACCGAGTGCATAAGCCGGCCTTTTCCCTTTCAATATCCATTTCAGGGTGTTTTCATATTTCGTCATCAGAGCCGGTATGAAATGGGACTGAAATCTTCTCAATACCTTATAGCCGAATAATTCATGACCAAGGAAGGAGATTGCAACGAACATTGTCAGATTACCAATTCCTCTTGCCCCAAAAAGATAAAATGGTATCGATATTAATGCTATTACAGCAGTAGTTCTATAAACATTGCGCTTGTTAACAGGCGCGTCTTCATCATCAAGCTTCATGAAATCGACTGCAAATACCGGATTAAAAATATACGCTACAATTAATGAAGCAAAAAGAGTAATAATGAGCGTTACCGGGATAAAAACCATAAAGCTTCCAACCACTCCCGGCCAGAACGCCAGAGGGAAGAATGGCGCCAATGTTGTAAGGGTACCCGAAAGTATTGGAACAAAAACTTCTCCTGCCGCTAGCTTGGCCGAGGAAGTAATATCCATCTTGGTCTTCTTGTGAATACGGTGGGTATTCTCAATAACTACAATGGCATCATCAACAACTATCCCAAGTGCAAAAATAAAGGCAAACATCACAAGCATATTCATTGTAAATCCAATAAACGGGAGAAAAATGAATGCAATAGCCATTGATAATGGAACCGATAAAGCCACAAAAAGGGCATTTACCAGACCCATGAAGAACATCAGAACGATAGTAACAAAGATGAATCCAAGAATTATTGTGTTATTAAGCTCATTCACCGTATTCCTAGTGTTACGCGATTGGTCACCAGTAACCTGAATAATCAGATTTGACGGAAGCTTTGTCTTCTGCATGTCGGCTATGATGGCTTTTATCTTATCTGACGCATCCAGAAGATTCTGTCCGCTTTTCTTTATTACATTAAGTGTTACCACATTTTTCCCGTTATAGCGTGCAAAATTTTCAGGTTGATGAAAACCATCACGTACTGTGGCAATATCTCCGAGTTTAATAATAGCGCCGCTACCAGTGCTTAATATTATGTTTTTTATCTGATCAATATTTGTCACCTCACCAACTACCCTGATGGAGCGGCTCATTTGCTGAAGATCTATATTGCCACCTGAAACAGTCATATTATTAAGGCTCACTGCCTGTTCTACATCCCTGAATGTAAGACTGGCAGCCTTCATCTTATACATATCAAGGTCAACCTGGATTTCACGGGTGAGAGCACCTCCTATTTCAACACGGGTAATTTCCTTAAGGCTTTCAATCCTGTCCTGCATATCATCAGCGTATTTCTTCAAACGATCCAATGGTATATCGCCGGAAAGATTGATATATTGAATAGGTATCTCAGAAAGGTCAATTTCCATTACGGACGGATCAATAAAAGACGGATCAGTGGGTAAATCTTTTTTAGTCTTATCAACTGCATCTTTGACCTTTTGTTTTGCGTCTTTTATCTCAATTCCGGTGTTAAACTCAACGATAATTGCAGAAAAATCCTGTACAGAACGGGATGTAATCTTTTTAACACCGCTCATCGATTTTAAATTCTTTTCCAATGGTCTAGTTACCAGGTTCTCCATATCGGAGGGAGATGTGCCGGGATATATTGTGTTGATATCTATCATTGGAATCACAATCTCCGGGATCTGTTCCTTTGGGATGGTATTGTAGTTAATCAGACCAAAAACAGCTATTATAAATACCAGGACATAAACACTGATTTTATTGTCAATTGCCCAACTGGTAGCGAAGAATTCTTTATTCTTTTTTTCCATGAAAATATCTTTTTATTCTCTTATAAGTTAAAAATCAGAATAGTACTTAAAATCTTATATACTCGCCATCAACCAGTTCCTGATAACCAACTGAAATAACTTTGTCACCTACTGTGAGACCCTTAAGAATTTCGGCTACTCCGTTATAACTGGTTCCAAGTGTCACAGGCTGCTTAAAGGCAGCATTGTATTTATCTTTTGACCGCACAACATAAACATAACTTCCGGTCAGGTCAGTCTGAATTACATTCATTGGAACCTGGATTGCATTGTCGGTATGATAATCATTTATCTGAACAATTGCTATCATATTAGCTTTCAGATCATTAAAGTCATCCAAAAGTTTTGTTTCAATTATGAAAGTCCTGTTTACCGGATTGATATACTTACTAACAAAATCGACTTTTGTTTCAAATTGTTTATTAATATCCGGAAAAAGGATGATCAGCTTGTCACCAACTTTAACTTTGGCTGAATAAGCTTCCGATACTTCCGCACTAACTTTCAGATTTTTAAAAGCGAGGACCCTGTAAGCAGCTAAACGCGGATCAGGAGAAACCACCCCTCCAACTTTTATATTACATTCTTCAATCGTGCCATCAATCGGAGATTTGATTTTAAATTTATCCACTTGTTGCTTTAAAGAAGAAATCTGTTTTTCAAGCGACTCTTTGTTGGTCTTTGATTGCAGGTATTGTACTTCGCTTCCAATTTTCTGATCCCAGAGACGTTTCTGCTTATCATACAAATCAGTGGCAAATTTATACTGTGTTTCCAGACCCTGCATCTGGCTTCGATATTGCTGATCATCGATCTGGGCCAATACCTGACCCTTAACAACTTTCTGTCCAACATCTGCAAATTTTGAAGAAATCGTACCAGGCGCTTCTGCAAAAACAGCTGCATTCTGATCGCCATCCACTTTCCCCTGTACCCTAATAAAATGGTCAAAAGTATTGCTGTTAACATCTTTCAGGCCAACAAATTTAAATTTTCCGGGATTAAGAGTATCCTTCTTCCCCGTGCTGATCTCACCTTCGAGACTCCTTATTTTATCTGTTAACGCAGTCTGTTGTTGTCTTAATTTTGAGAGTTGTGCCTGCTTGTTACTACTACACGAAAACAATAGAAATAAAACTACTATTCCTGTTATGCTTAATTTAATGGTTTTCATATCTGATCTGATTTGTATTATTATCCGGATAAAAATTTATATAACTTATTTACTGCTGCTTAAAATACGATCGAGCTTTGCTTTGGCATTCAACATAGAAAGTACCGAGTTATAGTAGTTTGATTCAGCTGTCAGAAACTGATTCTGGTTTTGGGTAAGCTCAAAGCTGGAAGAAACTCCCTCTTTGTATTTGATTACAGTTTTATCATAAACTTTTTTACTAAGGTCCATACTTTCTTTATTGGTGTTGAAATTACTGAAGGCTGTCTGGTAATTACTTTTGGCTGTTTCAAACTCCATTATTAATGCCTGTTCCGCATCTGCTTTGGCAAGTTGAGATTTCATAAAGTCAAATTTAGCCTCACTGACGCGGGCATTACGCATCCCGGTGGTAAAAATCGGCAAACTTAAAGTAGCGCCAACAACATCTTTAACTGCAAAATTAAAAGCCGGCATATTGGTTTGTTCTTCATGACGATAAAATGCGGAAATCGTTGGCAAAAACTTTGCCTTCTCAAGTTTGAGCAATAAACCTGAAATTTTCTCCTGGTCACTCATTAACTGGTAATTAACGCTTTTATTTATGTCAAACTGCGGAGATGCCAGGTAATCTGCATTGCCCTGAATAATAATTCCCGGAAGGCTGTCAGTTAACTCAACGACCTGATCAAATCCTATTCCCAACTGGAATTTCAGTAATTTCAGTGAAATTTCTTTTTGCGACTCGAGTGAGGTGATAAGAGTCTGAATATTGGATTTACTTATCTTAACCTGGTCAACATCAGTCTCTTCATTTAAACCCTCCTCGTTCATTTTGACCAATTCCTTATATGTCTGGTCAATCGAAACAAGACTTGCGTTCAGAAGTCTTGCGTTTTCAGAGAGGACTAATACGAGATAATAAGTACCGGCAACATTTTCCTTAGTCTGATCTTCGGTTTTAACGAGGCTTTTTTCGGTTACCTGTTTCAGAACTTTAGTAGCCTGCAGACCAACAAAATACTGTCCGCTGAAAATAAGTTGAGAGAGCGTAAAATCGATTGTTGTATTATCCCTGATACCCAATGGAAAAGAAGGCGAATTTTTATAAGCATTCACTAAGTCAGATTTGTTGAGAACGCCATCAGGTAATACATTTACATCCAGATAAGGTCCTAAGTTTATTTCCGGAACCACGAACTGGTGAAGATAATTCGCCGCTACATTCACCTGTGGTAATCCCGTGGCAAGGTTTTCCCAAATCTTTTTGTCTGCACTCTGAATATCAATTCTTCCTGATTGTACCGTCCGGTTATTCTGAAGTGCAAATGTCTGGGCCTCAGAAATTGAAAGTTTTAGTATTGTTTTTTTATCCTGAGCTGATACTTCAATAATTGAACCCAGAAGAATAAACATTAAAAGGTATCTACACATAAAATTCATATTACAAATTATTTATTATAAGCAGTTTCTAATTCTTTTACTTTCTTTTCCAAAGCAATTATTCCTTTTTCAGTTGCGATACCGCGAAAATGATAATTCAGAAGTTCCATAAAAAATTTGATTGAGGTAAACTCCTCTACATTCCACAAATCACTAATACGTAAATCCTCCGACCTCCAAAGGTACAACTTAGCTATTATTTCTATGTTCAAATCCTTACGATAAAGACCTTCTTTTATTCCTTTCTTAAGGTTTATCAGTAAATAGCTGTAAATCCCTTCCCTGCTTGCCTTCAGAGTTTTCTGATAGTGTTGGGGATAATATTTTTTTAGGTCATATTCAGTTGCGGCGTTCTGATCGCGCAATAGTTTATTCATGAAAAAAGATATCTCATACAACTCTTCAATGGCATTTAAACCAATTCCAAAACACTTACATATTTCCTCGCGCCGTATTGCAATCTCGTTGTCGACAAATTTTCCGACGAGGTCATCTTTATCTGCAATGTACTGGTAAAGAGTTTTTTTAGAAATACCCATTTCCCTGGCTACATCATCCATGGTTATACTCTTAATTCCATATTTCATGTACAGCTCACGAACCTTAAGCATTATGTTTTTTAACTCTTCATTCATGCTGCAAAAATAATGTAAATAAACTAAGGAAACAATTATTATATAAAATGTTTCCGAAGTTTTTTAAAATTTAACAAAAATGTAACAATTCAGCACCTGAGACTCCGATTAATCTTTTGAAAACTTCAATTCGCTTCTTTTACATCAGGAGCATTTGCATAGTTTCCTTTGAGAACCTTAGTGTTAACCTTTGTGATCCTTTGTGATAAAATATAATTCATTTAAACACAAAGTAGCACAAAGGAAAAAAGGACTAATTATTGAGGTTCTACACAGCTTAAAAGACAAAATAGGCGGAGTTATAATTATGAATCCTTATACTTATACTCATATTAATTATTTTACTAATATTGATATTGAAAAAAAAACAATATGACGGAACAGATTAAGCAGATTGCTGAAAGAATTAAAGAGATCCGGGAAATCTCCGGAATTTCTACCGAAACACTGGCAGTTAAGCTGGGAATTCCGACAGATCTATACCTGAAATATGAAAGCGGGAATACAGATATCCCTGTTGGAATCGTTTTTAAAATATCGGAATTGTTCAATGTGGAACTTTCGGTAATGCTGGGTGGCGATAACCCTAAGCTTCGTATTTACGGAGTCGTAAGGAATGGAAAAGGTTTAAAACTTGAACGAAGAAAGCAGTATAAATACGAAAGTCTTGCTTATAATTTTATTCATAAAGAAGCCGAACCATTTATGGTTACAATTGATCCTGATTCCGAAAATAAACTACTTGAATTTAATTCCCATCCCGGACAGGAATTTAATTATTTAATCAAAGGAACAATGATGACAATTATTGACGGGCACGAGATCATACTGAATGAAGGAGATTCAATCTATTTTGATTCAGGATACAAACATGCTATGAGAGCACTGAATAATGAACAGGTAAAGTTTCTGGCAATAGTTTTATAAGAACCACTAGAAAGGGAAAGAATGATACTTAAGAAATATCTTAATAAAATTGAGTTTAGCTCATATCAGGAATTTATGGATGATTTTAAAATCAATATCCCTGAGAATTTCAACTTTGCTTATGATGTAGTTGATGAAATAGCTGCCAGCGAACCCGACAAAATAGCCATGGTCTGGTGTGATGACAAAGGCAATGAAGCAGTCTTTACATTCGGACAAATGAAGAGCTACAGCGATAAGACAGCCAATTTCTTCCAATCGCATGGGATACGCAAGGGTGATCCAGTAATGCTTATTCTGAAAAGACGTTATGAATTCTGGTTCTGCACGCTTGCATTAAATAAGATCGGAGCAATTACTATACCTGCAACACATCTCCTTTCCACAAAAGATATTATCTACAGGAATAATGCAGCTGATATAAAGATGATTGTTTGTGTCCCCGATCCTGAAGTTATCAGGCATATTGAGGAATCAGAAAGCAAATCCCAGACTCTGAAACTTAAAATAGTTATAGGTGAGGAACGAAAGGGCTGGCTGAATTTTACCAAAGGAATTGAAGGTTCATCTGAAAACTTTATTAGGCCTGTTTCAGATCAGGCAACAGCCAATACTGATATTATGCTCCTTTACTTTACTTCAGGAACAACAGGAATGCCAAAAATGGTAAACCATGATTTTATATACCCGCTGGGGCATATACTTACCGCAAAGTACTGGCAGAATGTTCAGGACAACGGACTTCATTTTACAGTTGCCGACACCGGATGGGCAAAATCAGCCTGGGGTAAATTGTACGGTCAATGGTTATCAGGCAGTGCCGTTATGACTTATGATTACGATAAGTTTGTTCCCAAGAATCTTATGGAAGTAATTGAAAAATATAAAGTTACAACTTTTTGCGCTCCTCCTACCATTTACAGGTTCCTCATCAAGGAAGATCTTACAAAATTTGATCTTAGCCATCTTAAATATTGCGTAGTAGCCGGAGAGCCATTAAATCCCGAGGTTTATAAACAATTCTATGATCATACCGGGATCAAACTTATGGAAGGATATGGCCAGACTGAATGCACAGTAGCTGTGGCAACTTACCCTTGGATGAAGCCAAAACCGGGTTCAATGGGAATGCCGACTCCGGGTTATGACATTGAGATTGTTGATGAAGATGGCAATCCATGTGAAGCAGGAAACGAGGGGGAGATTGTTATTCATACAGTCACCAGCAAACCTGTTGGGATGTTCAATGGTTATTACCGCGATGATAAGTTAACTGCAAGTGTCTGGACAAATGGCGTTTATAAAACCGGGGATATGGCCTGGCGCGATGAAGACGGATACTTCTGGTTTGTAGGAAGGGCCGACGATGTAATAAAAAGCTCAGGATACCGTATTGGTCCGTTTGAAGTAGAGAGTGCATTGATGGAACATCCTGCTGTACTTGAGTGTGCCATTACTGCGGTACCTGACCCCGACAGGGGCCAGATTGTTAAGGCAACTATTGTTCCTTCAAAAAATTATCATCCGAGTGAAGAACTGGCAAAAGAACTTCAGGAACATGTAAAAAAAGTAACTGCGCCATATAAATATCCACGGGTAGTTGAATTTGTAACCGAACTTCCCAAAACGATCAGCGGAAAAATCAGGAGAGTTCAGATACGTGATGAAGATAAATAGTTATAAACTTTTCAATTAATAAGTATAACATGACAATTAATGGAACATCATCCGGAACACTTTTCAAATCGACCAGTGAAAAGGGGAATCCCGCCTATATTATGGCACTTACTCTTGTAGCAACATTAGGCGGGTTGCTTTTTGGTTACGACACTGCTGTTGTAAACGGGGCTGAAAAATCTTTGGTTCAGTTTTATATTGCCAAAATTATCGATCCCGGCAACCTTGATTACGCTATTAAAATAATTACACAATACAAATTTATGGTGGCCCTGGCTTTTTACCTTGTGGTTCTGATAGTTTCGGCTCAGATACTTAAGCTTTTGGGGAAAAACAAAGGACTATTAATCAGCGCAATACTTCTGGGCATCCTTACAATCTGGGTAGTTGGTTATCTAAAAGCTGAGATCTCACAAACTCAGGATTCATTAAAAAATTATGTCGATTCCGTAAAAGGATTTACTATATCAAGTGCCTTAATCGGTTGTATTATAGGAGGTGCCATGGCTGGTTTTATTTCAAAGTCGATTGGAAGAAGGAATGGGCTCATTATTTCAGCCGTCGCATTCACTATATCAGCAATTGGTGCCTGGAACCCGGAAAAGCTCAATTTTTTCGGTACTCTACCTGTATTCTCATTTGTAATTTACAGAATTATTGGTGGAATTGGTGTTGGGCTGGCTTCAATGCTGTCACCTATGTATATTGCCGAGATTGCCCCTGCCAATGTACGTGGAAAGCTTGTTTCCTGGAACCAGTTCGCTATAATTTTCGGAATGCTCATAATCTACTTTGTGAATCTGATTATAGCCCGAAGAGGAAATGAGACGTGGTTAATATCGGAAGGCTGGAGATGGATGTTCTTCTCCGGAGTGATCCCATCCGGCTTATTCCTGATACTCCTGATGTTTGTTCCGGAGACACCAAGATATCTGGTAATGAAAGGCAAAGAAGATAAAGCCCTAAAAGTGCTTAATAAAATTTCAGGTGAAAAAACCGCTCCAGACATACTTAGGGAGATCAAAGACACATTGCATGAGAAGAGCATTCCATGGCTGTCATACGGATTCCTCGTCATCTTTATTGGCATCCTGCTTTCAGTATTTCAGCAGTTTGTTGGCATAAATGTTGTTTTGTACTATGCCGGAAATATATTCCGGAACATGGGTAATTCGAATGATTCCTCCATGATACAAACGATTATTGTAGGGATTGTTAATCTGGTGTTTACAGTGCTTGCTATCTTTACAGTCGACCGGTTTGGCCGAAAACCATTGATGATAATCGGAGGTGCCGGAATGGCATTAAGCATGTTTGCGCTTGGATTTTCATTTTATTTTGGAAAATTAGGAATCCTGGCTCTTATATTTATGCTTACCTATACGGCAGCCTTTGCAATGAGCTGGGGTCCTGTTACCTGGGTTCTGCTGTCAGAAATATTCCCGAATTCTGTACGAAGCGCGATGTCTATTGCCGTAGCTGCGCAGTGGTTAGCTAATCTTATCGTTTCATGGACCTTTCCTATGATGAATGATAATATAGCTCTTACAACCAGTTTTAATCATGGTTTTGCCTACTGGATATATGGTATAATGGGCATTCTGTCTGCATTGTTTGTTTGGAAAATAGTACCTGAAACAAAAGGCAAAACATTGGAAGAAATTGAAAAAATCTGGAAGAAAAAGAAAGATTAGTATCTATAGATATATTTCTAACAGCAGCGAGTGATATTAATGTCGGGATATTCTGCTGATTATTTCAAGGGGGTCCGGGCTATTATCTTCTTCTGTTCCTCCTGTCCGGAATAAGGCTTTTTGACGAACCAAACCTGTTCGGAGTACGACTGTGGAATTGCTGCTTAACTGGTTTTATCGGGTTATTGTCTATCAGAGGAAAAGGATGATCATCAATAACCTGGATCTTTTTAGTAATCAGCTTTTCGATATCCTTCAGATATTCTTTCTCTTCAGCATCACAGAATGAGATAGCCGTGCCTTTAGCGCCGGCCCTACCGGTCCTTCCGATACGGTGGACATATGTTTCAGAGATATTTGGAATTTCAAAATTTATAACATACTCAAGATCATCCACGTCAATACCGCGGGCTGCAATATCCGTTGCTACCAGAACTCTGGTAGTCTGTGCCTTGAAACTTGAAAGTGCTTTTTGCCGGGCGTTTTGAGCCTTATTTCCGTGAATTGCTTCAGCGCTGATATTCTTCTTTTTCAGAACTCTCACCACCTTATCGGCACCATACTTTGTACGTGTAAATACTAATGCCGTTTTTATTTTTTCATCCTTCAGCAATTCAAGTAATAATGAGTTTTTATTTCCCCTGTCGATGAAATAGACAAACTGGTCCACAATATCAACTGTTGATGCTGAGGGTGTAACTTCCACCTTTACAGGTTTATAAACTATTGAACCGGCCAATCTGACTATCTCGGGAGGCATGGTGGCGGAGAAAAATAATGATTGTCTCTTTTGAGGCAATGCAGCGATAATCCTTCTGACATCATGTATAAAACCCATATCCAGCATCCTGTCAGCTTCATCGAGTACAAAGATTTCAACATCCTTTAATGAAATAAATCCCTGGTTCATAAGATCAAGCAACCTGCCTGGTGTTGCAATTAGAATATCAACTCCATTACGCAATGCATTGGTTTGCGGATTCTGATTCACTCCTCCAAATACTACAGTGCAAGTCAATCCCGTATAACGACCGTATGCTTTAAAACTTTCCTCAATCTGAATTGCCAGTTCTCTTGTAGGCGTGACTATCAGACTCCTTATTTTTTTCTTTCTGTCGAATGATTTGTTTTTGCTTAACAGCTGCAGAATGGGTACTGCGAAAGCTGCTGTTTTGCCTGTACCTGTCTGCGCGCATCCTATCAGATCTGTTCCCTGCAAGACGATTGGTATAGCCTGTACCTGTATGGGTGTTGGTGTTGTGTAGCCTTCCTCTTTTAATGATTTAAGAATTGGTTCAATAATGTTTAATGTTTCAAAATGCATATAAAAATATTTAAATTTAAAATTCCGGATAAATAGTCTTATCATCCGGTTTGAATGGCGGCAAAGGTAGTCTTAATTATCCGGAGTTTCAGGTTTATATTATAACAGGCTGATATATAGGCTTGAGGCATCAGGTCCGGGGTGTAAGGAGGATGATGCTGGTGGACTGCATCAGGCCGCCCGTAACCTGACTTATACTTAATGACTAGGTTGTTGTTGTACCGTAAGTTTCACCCCTTCCTGATAGGTGGTTGTTTTGAAATGAAATCTCTTATCAAATTTTGATGAATCGAAAAAATAATCCCTGTCATACTGGTACATCATTTCCCCCATTTCTTTCAGTACCGGAACAAAAATTCCGGTAATCCTTATCATCCACATAGGCATAACGAAAAGTTTGTTTGCAACTTTCATCTCCTTTGAAAAGAGCTCAATGAATTCCCTTCCGGTTAATGTATTCTTATCAGTAGGAAGATGCCAGACTGTATTGTATGCATCATCTGTATTCCCGAGCAAGGCGGTAGCTTTGGCAGCATCGGGGGTATAAGTAAGAGAGTGTTTCTTATCAGCATTAATAAACCAGCTCGCCCGCTTCCCTTTTGAAAAATTTTTATAAACCATTTCATTTGCAAAACTCTTATCATTAGAAGGGCCATAAAAATCTGCAGAACGTGCAATAAGGGCCATCAGTTTCCCGGTTTTTACTTCATCCATCAGCATCTGGGTAATTTGTTTCCTGACAGCTCCTTTCCTGCTGGGAGGGTTATATTCTGATTCCTCTGTCATGTGTGGAATGGCATTGATATCGTACGTATATACATTATCGAAAAAGACCAGTCGGGCATTATATTTTATACATGCATTGATAGTGGCTCTCATCAACGTGGGCCATTTCTCTTCCCATACCTTCAGGTTATAATCAAACCCTACCACAAGATAAACAACATCAGACCCTTCTACAGCCTGATCTACAAATGCTGGATTAGATAAATCAGCCGGGAAAAGTTCATCCGACTCATTTACTTTTCTGGGGTTCCGGCTTACCAGTCTTAATTTATCGGTGTAATTCACCAATTCCTTTGTCAAAACGGAACCGATTGTACCATTTGCTCCTAAGATAGTTTGCATTTCTTTATGTTAAAAAGTGTATCTCATTACATCCTTATAACATAGAGTTAACAGTAAAGTTCACTTCAATTAAATAAAGGAGCCATCGCGTGATGATATATGAGCTTTAAAGGCTATAAATAAAGACAAAAGACAAAAGACGAAAGTAAAAAATAAAGGAGTCTGCTTTGCAGGATAAACTCCGTGATGAACCGGAATTCCGCTTCGCGGGATAAACTCCGCGGAGCTCTGCAAAGCCAGATACCTTGAGCGAAGCAACTAGGTAACAGCAAGATTATCAGACTTCTTAAGTCAGGCTTATTTCGTCTTCGGAGGTTCCGGCACCTTCTTCTCCCCTCCCGGTGTCAGTCCCATTGTCAATGCTGTCATTCCTGCCAATCCACCTAACTGCATGGTTTCAAGTGCTGAGCTGGGAACAATTACTATTGTGGAGTTTGTCTTCAATCCTTCATACAGCATGTTCATTGCTCTCAAATGGAGAGCTGTTGGATTGTTTTCATATGTTTTTGCAGCTTCACCAAACTTTTCAGCTACCTGACGCTCCGAATCACCAAGGATCACCCTGGCCTGACGTTCTCTTTCGGCCTGGGCCTGCATCGACATGGCATCCTCCAGCGAAGAAGGGATCAGAACATCTTTAACCTCAACCGAGATCACATTGATACCCCATGGTTCCGTACGATCATCAATAATCTTTTGAAGCTGTTCACTCATTTTGTCTCTTCCTTCAAGCATTTCCGACAACATGGTCTTACCTATGACATCTCGCAGGGCTGTCTGTGAGGCCCAGTTAATTGCGTTTCTGTATTCGGCTATTTCAAGGGCAGCCTTCTTAGCATCCAGAACTTTCCAGAACAGTACTGCATCCACATCAACTGGGACTGTATCTTTTGTAAGTGTCTTTTCAGCTGTAAATGTAGTAGTTATTACGCGACCGTCAATCCAGTATACAACATTATCAATTATGGGTATTATAAAGAAGATCCCCGGGCCCTTCAGTGACTGGAACTTTCCTAAGCGAAGAACTACAGCTTTTTCCCACTGGTCAGCTATCTTGATTGCAGCTGAAATTATTATAGCAAGAAGAAATGTAATTACACCTATAACTAAAGTTCCGGAACCAGTGAGATTACTATTTCCTGAATAAGCAATAGCCAGACCGATAGCAATAATGATAAAAAAGATTAGTACTGAAAAAGAGCTTCTGGTTTTCATAATGATTTCCTCCAATTAATTAATAATTTATAAATCAGATATTTGCCGGTCCATGATGTAAACTATCGGGTAAGGACTTTTACAATGTCTCCGAGGCATAACAAATTTAGTTAATAAATTCCCGTGATGCAATAAAATAATTGCGTATGCAAATCTGAGTTGAAATTCGAAAAAGTGTATGGCAAGCCATCATCAATGACTTAAAATACACTACTAATCAATATTTTAGTCGGCCCGGAGGGAATCGAACCCTCGACCCCATGATTAAGAGTCACGTGCTCTGCCAGCTGAGCTACGGGCCGGTTTTGGCTGCAAATTAACTTAAATCCCAAGAATTCCGGAAACAAAAACAAATCTAATTTTGAAAAAGAATCAATAAATATTTTATAGTTTTAATATTGAGCTTATTATAAGAAACAAATCCGGAATCCTGACAGATGGGAACAGGTTGAGTCATATCTTGTTTCGCGCGGAGATAGATGGAATTATCTGCAGCGGACCAACACGAAACATTAAAAATTGATTTTTGCTTTGTAAAACAGATAATCTTTTTTAAGTTTGAGAAGCAATACAACCTGACGTATCTGTTTAAAAACTACCCTACTATGAAAATCCTGTTTATCGCCTTATTTCTTTGTTCATTTATTTTAGCAGACGGACAATTTGTTGAACCAAAATTCGGTAAAGTTGAGATTTCTGACTTGTCCATGACGAAATATGACAAAGACACAACTGCCGGGGCACTTATGTTATTCGATAACGGATCTTCGGAATTTATTTTAAATCGTGACGCGAACTTTCAATTTGTTTATAACCGGCATTTTCAGATAAAAATATTCAAAAAATCAGAATTCGACTTAGCCAATATAACCATAAGACTTTTTAAAGGTAAATCCGGCAAGGAAGATATAATGGGTCTAAAAGCAGTGACTTATAACCTGATTGATGGCAAGACCGTTAAAACAAAACTGGATAACGATAATATCTTCAAATCTGAAGGTAAGAATTATACTGACCTGAAATTTGCTTTTCCTGAAATCAAAGAAGGTTGTGTTATTGAATTAGCTTATTCAATTACTTCCGACTTTCTTTACAACTTCAGAGGATGGAACTTCCAGTACAGTTATCCTGCCCGATGGAGTCAATATTCCTATATAATACCAGAATATTTTCAATACAGAGAAGCTTCGAAAGGGTATTTACAATTTGATGTACAGAAGAAAAACAAAGGATCCGTAACTTTCGAAATACCTACCGCAAATAACGGAGAATCGGGTGGCATGGTTTTACAACAGGCAGGAGCCTCCAACCTGATAAAAACGAACTCAATTAATGACGTACTGGGAATTAAAGATGTACCCGCATTTATTTCCGAACCTGATATTGACTGTGAAAGTAATTATATTCAGTCAATTGAATTTGAATTAAACAGTATTGAACTTCCGGGTAAGATCAGAAATGATTATACGCAAACCTGGGAGTCAGTAAATGCTCAGATGAAAAAAGATGACGATTTCGGCATGCTTTTAAAAACAGGTGGCTTTGTTCAGGATACTGTAACCACCTTAATTAAAAACAAATCCCCGGAGATTGATAAAGCCATTTCTATATATAATTATTTACAGAAGAGAATGAAATGGAATGGCGAGAACAGGATGTTTGCCCCAAGAGGTCTGAAGAAACCTTTTACTGATGGGGTGGGTAGTTCTGCGGAAATAAACCTACTGCTTACATTAATGTTGCAGACTGCAGGGTTGAAGGCAAATCCTGTCATGTTCAGTACACGTAATAATGGGATTGCTGTTACATATTACCCTACTATCACTAAATTCAATTCTGTACTGACAAGTGTTGAAATTGGAGGAAAAGTAATCTTGCTGGATGCTGTCAGTAAATATTGCCCATTTGGAGTACTTCCTTCAAATGACATAAATGGAAAAGGAAGAGTAGTGAACGATTTATCAGGTGACTGGGTAAACCTTGATGCCACTGAAAAATACAGGGAAAATAGAAACTATGCACTGAAAATAAGTCCTGAAGGAATACTAACAGGCTCAATAACAGACAACTATGCCGGATATGCTGGTATCTTTTACAGGAACTCATTAAGCTCTGAAAAAAGCAGTGATGATTTTTACAGAAAGATGCAGGAAAACTCAAAAGGTCTGACAATAAATAAATATTCCATAGCCAACAGATATGATAATAGTCAACCGGTCTCTGATACTTTAAACGTGGAAATTACTGATAATATCGAATTAATAGGCGATAAAATACTCTTTCACCCGGTATTGTTTGAAACGGTGGAAAAAAACAGATATACTCTGGAAGAGAGAAAATATCCTGTTGATTATAATTATCCGATATCAGACATATATACATTCAATTATACTATACCTGAAGGATATAAGGTTGAATCATTACCTCAACCAATCAGATTGAGTCTTCCCGATAACTCCATATCGATCACATATAGTGTCCAAAGCACTGATAATAAGATTAAAATAGAATATAAACGGGATGTTAATAAAATACTGTTCTTACCTAAGGAATATGCAGCATTAAAAAATTTATATGATCAGTTAGTAAAAAAACATTCAGAAGAGGTAATTCTTAAGAAAAGTATATAATGATAATGATAAAAATACAATAATCAACTGTCATTCAGGATTTCTGGTTCGATTGAACAATATGCCCTGATACCTATGAATAAATTTAAATATTGCTATATAATCTTGTTCGCATTTACTGTTACAGGATTGAGTGCCCAGAATTATTCTGTTGCTTTAATCCCTGATAGTTTAAAAGCAAATGCCCATTGTGTCATTCGAGAAGATTACGAGGAAATAGAGTTGCAAAGCTTAAACAGCGGGGTTAAAAAGTACCTGAGGGCTATGACTATTCTTGACAAAGAGGGAGAAAACTTAGCATATCTGGCTATTCCCTACGACAAAAATTCAAGTGTAAGTATAAATCAGATAATATTATACGACAGCAACGGTGGAAAAATTAAAAATATAAAGCAAGCTGACATTACAGACTCACCGGCTTATAGCTTATCAGAAATGTTTTCGGAAAACAGAATCAAATTCTATAGACCGATTTACCCTCTGTACCCCTACACTATAGTGTATGACTTTGAAATAGACTTGAAAAACATCATCAGTTTTGGCTGTTGGCGGCCATTCAATACCTATCGTGTTTCAACCCAGCATGCAAAACTGTCAATCATATATCCGGAAAATGTTAAAATAAATAAGAAAGAAATAAACATACATACTAAAACATCCGAGCATCATAAAGACAATATTATTGAAACATGGGAATTGAATAATATAAAAGCTTTTGAAGAAGAGCCATTTGATGTCAGTCTTCAGGAACAGATGCCCTGCGTATATTTAATGCCATCCCGTCTGGTTTACGATAAATATGAAGGTCTGGCTGATAACTGGTCTGAATACGGAGCATGGGTTTATTCTTTATACGAGGGCCGCGGGATTATATCTGATTCTGAAAAATCAAAGGTTTCAGCATTCTTAAACGGGATAACCGATACTGTTGAACGTATCAGGACTTTGTATAAATATCTTCAAGCCAATACAAGGTATGTGAATATCAGTCTCGGCATCGGCGGATACCAGCCCTTTGATGCAAAGAAAGTTTACGAAACCGGTTATGGAGATTGTAAAGCGCTTACCAATTACATGTATTCCCTCCTTAAGTTAGTTGGTGTCAAATCATACCCTGCCATAGTTTCAAGCGGAAGATATAAGGAGCCAATTTTTACTGATTTTCCTAATTTTCAGCAATTTGACCATGTTATTTTATGTATTCCTTTCTCTGCTGACACAATCTGGCTGGAGTGCACAGATCAGAAAATACCATTCGGGTTCCTTGGCGATTTTACAGATGATAGGGATGTTTTGTTAATAACTGATCAAGGCGGAAAATTTGCACATACCAGGAAATATGGAGCCGGTGATAATATCAGGAACTGCAGATCAGAATATAATATTGATTCAACCGGGACTGCTATTTGTTCTATCAGAACATTTTATTATGGACTTCAATACGATAATATTTCAGAATTACTGAACTCAAACTATGACGATCAAAAAAAATGGTTGTACAAAAATTCGACTTTGCCATCCCTCCAGATAAAAAGTTTTTCAGTAAATGAGTTAAAAAGGATACTCCCGGTTGCCATAACAACTGAATCTGAGGTATCAAAAAATTATTGCTCATTTTCGGGAAAATACATGTTGCTTTCAATCAACATCCTTAATGCACAAAAGTCAATTCAGAAAATGCTTAAACCGAGGCATTCTGATATAATAATAAACAGATCATCAATCGATTATGACACAATGGTATATACTATTCCAAAGAACTTCAGTTACGAATCACTTCCCACAGGAAATATTATAAACTCAAGTTTCGGGAGCTATTCATATTCGATTTCAGGTAATGATAAAGAAATAATCTATATCAGGAAGTTTACATTTCTTGAAGGTCGATACAAACCATCCTCTTATAAAGAACTTTATGAATTTATACTCTCTGTATCGAAAGCTGACAACACAAAAATTATCCTGACCAGGAAGACATAACACTATTCCTCTCCTGATTTTGTTCCTTATACAAATTGTTTCGGTTTTCTCAACCTGGCTTACTTTTGGTTGCTAGTATAATTTAAAGCCATAATCTCTGAGCGCGCCTGGTAACGCTAACAACTTATCTCAATATTTGATCAATACAGGAGCATTATTAATCTCGATTATCATAATTTGTATCCTTATATTCGTATTCTTTGTAAATGCAAATCGTTTTATAAAATACGTAGGCTCCCATAATGAAAAAATTATTAACCGTTTAATGGCATTTCTGATTTTTTGTGTCGGACTGCAAATTGCAGCCGAAGGAATTACTCTGTTAATTAAAGGCTAAACTATCCTCTGAGGGTTCTGCATGTAATGGTTCTGTTTAAAAATAAATTCTATGACTCCTCTCTACGTTAAATTGATATTGTTGCTGATTGTCCTTACAGCATTCGGAGCCATGATATATTTTGTTTTCCTGAAAAAAAATACAAAAGAAAAGCGCATATTAACTCAGGCATTCCCGGAAAGCTGGCGTAGTATTTTAAATGAACATGTACTGTTTTACTGCGATTTGGATGAGACTCAAAAAGCCGGATTTGAAAAGCGGGTACAGCTGTTTCTTGCAACAAAAAAAATTGAACCTATTGATACTGAAATTGACGACAGTATTAAAATTATGGTTGCAGCCAGTGCCATTGTCCCTATGTTTGCATTTCCTGAATTCAATTACCCAGGGTTAAGGGAAGTATTGATTTACCCTAATAGTTTTGATGAAAAATTCCAGACACAGCGTTTTGAAGGACATGGAGAAGACATAATTGGCATGGTCGGAAACAGGTTTATGAACGGGACTATGATTATTTCAAAACCTGATCTGATAAATGCCTACGATAAGACCAGTCATAAAAACAATGTCGGTATTCACGAATTTATTCATCTTATTGACAACGCTGACGGAATGACTGATGGTATTCCGGAAATATTGATAAAAAATGTTTACGTTGCTCCCTGGATGGAATTAATTAAAAAGGAAATGACCAGAATTGAACAGGGCAGGTCCGATATCAGTCCTTACGCGCTTACATCTGATGCTGAATTTCTGGCTGTGGTAAGTGAATATTTTTTTGATAGTCCTGANNTGTTGAGGCATGAATGAAATTAATGTCTGAAAAGAGTACGATTCAGATTAAAAGCTGGTTTTGACCGGCATAGTCAGGAAGGAAGGCCGGTTAACATATTCTCAAATGCGAAATTTTAGTATTTATTTATTGATTTACTTCCTTGTCAAACGTGCTTTACCACGGGACCCAAAGGAATTCATAAACAATGTTTTAGAAAACCAAACTCAGATCAATTTTATACAGAATTAGAAATCGTTGTAAGTCAGGATAATATCTTATAAAATACTTACCCTGACTGGTAGGGTAACTTAAATTAAAACAGTCATTATTAAATATGATGCTTTATTTAACCTGATTCCTTGATTAATTGTACTTTTACTATTTCCCGACAACACTGTTTTAAGAAAACCTTTAGCCTGAATGATTATTAAGTATTTGAACCAATGAAATGAATCTTAAATTAAGACTAAATTCCGTTGCGGCAGGAATCCATCCTGGTGTTTTTAAAGAATGAGCAGAAATGAAAACCCTCGCTTTAATTATTCTTTACTGTTTTTTCATTTCAGCTTTTTGTATCGCCCAGACTAAAGAAGATCACAAAATTAAAATCGCTGAAAATCCTCAGTATTATACTATTTCAGGCAGGATAACTGATAAATCATCAGGGAGCCCGGTGCCTTTCGTCAATGTTTATATATCAAATCTCGGGAAGGGCGCTGTTTCAGATACAAATGGTATCTATAAGATCACCACATCAAAACCCGGCAATTATGAAATAAAATTCAGTTTTATCGGATATAAAGATGTTCTGAAATATATTCAATTATCTTCAGAAACCGAATTGAATGTGACTATGGAATTATCTTTTACCGAGCTCGAATCGGTCACTGTTACTCCGGGTATTTATAATATTGCGGCTACAGAACCGACTATGAATACGTTAAGTTCCAGAGAGATACTTCAGTCTCCAAATTTTGCAAAAGACATTAACCGCACACTTCGGGTAATACCCGGTTTCGCCAATAATGATATCTCGGCAAAACCAAGAATCCGCGGCGGTCAGTGGGATGAGACAGCCACGTATATTGATAATTTTGAAATCTACGAACCTTATCACTTTGAAGAAGCAGATGGTCTTGCGAGTATTTTTAATACCGACAATGCCAAAGATATAATAATATCGACCGGAGGCTTCTCCGCCAAATACACCGACAAAATGTCGGGTATTATTGAAGTGAAAGCGCCCGATTATGTTTCTAAGAATCAAGTCAGCGCTTCAGTTGATTTTCTTAATGCTTCTGTTTGTGGTAAGATGAGAATAAATGATAAAACCAGTATACTTTATGGTTTCAGGAGAGGATATCTCGATTTACTTATGAAAGTTACTGATACCAATTGGAAAATTTCTCCGGTCTATTATGATGCCTGGTGCAAAGTTAATTATCAAATTAGCCCAACTAATATATTATCGATAAACTTTTTAAAAGCAAAAAATGATTTTAATCTGACAGTAACGCCAGGTCTTAATGAGAATACTTATTTCCATAATATCAAAAATAACAATTACTATTGGATTAACTGGAAATGGCTTCCTGCTAAAAACTATTATGCTCTTACTACTCTGGGATTTCAGGATCTGTATGCCAACTCCGATAATCACTTCATTCAAAGTATTACCCCTGATAATATAGATAAAAGATTAGGCCATATTCTCGTACTGACCCAGAATCATTTATGGAATATCGGTTCAAAGAATAGCCTTGAGTTTGGATTTGAATTGAAAAAATTTCAAACATATTACAGATTTAATGAAACCAGGTATGATCTCTATAATTCAACGCCAAACGATATCCTTATTGACACTATAGATGTTAATTCACATATTGATGGCTTCACTTTTTCCTCATTTATCCAGGATACATGGTCTATAACCAAAAGAATAAGCATTTTGCCCGGGATTCGTGCTTCCAGGCAAAGCTATTCCAATAGGTGGTACGTGGCGCCCAGGCTGGCAGTTAAAGCAGAATTAATCAATAACCTGAACCTAAGGATTGCTTATGGCATCTATTATCAACCCGACAATTTTGAAAAGCTTAAAAGCTTTGAAGGACAGTCAACTCCTCTTTCTGCGAATAGTGAATGTATTCAATATACGTCAAGTTTAGATTACAAACTCGATAATACAAATTTCAAAATAGAAATCTACTATAAGGATTATCTCCATTTAACAGATGATTTTCGCTATGATGTTTATAATAGAATCCCATTTATAATTGATCAGGGTTTTGGAACCCGGAGCGGAAAATCCAGAGGTATGGAATTTACCTTTAGGCAAAAATACGGGAAGAATAATATTGTAACTCTGAGTTATGTCTATGCTAAAAATACAATCCGTAATGCACTGGGACAGGAAACCTACAGGGATTTTGACCGAAGACATACTATTACCATAAATGACATACAAAATTTACCCGGAAACTGGAGTTTCAGCTTTTTATGGATGTTTCACACCGGAGAACCATACACACCTTATAATATTTCATTTATCGGGAAAAATGATATGGATCAGGAAATGTTCTTCTATCAGCTAAAAACGGAAAATAGTGGCCGGCTGTCAAATTATAGTACTATCGATTTCAGAGTCGAAAAGACCTGGAATTTTAAGAAGTTTCAGATGAACATTTATCTGAATATCGTTAATTTATTTAACAGCAGAAATATTACGGGCTATGGATGGGGTGCATGGCAGGATTCAACCGGGAAATGGTTTGTTTCAGAATATCAAAATTCACTTAACATTCCAAGGTTTATTTCGCCCGGACTATCGCTGACTTTTTAATTTTACTTATGAAGTTAATTCTTAACTGGAAATTAAAATGACCGGAATAATCAAGCAAGTGATAAAAAATATCCGGGGAAATGCCATTCCTGGTCTTTTACTATTTCTCCTGGTTTACTCATGTGATGACAGTCAATTTATAAGCATTACCAACGAGGTACCATTAATAAGTTTACAGGACCCTTACCGCACCCTGCCTGCTTACAAGTTTACGGTGAGTACCAATACATTAAAGTTGATTTATGAAAAAAATGGTGTACAGGATCCGGATTCTTTTATTAAATATCCTGTCTCGTTCCATCGTCTGGTTTACACAACAACTTATAAAGGGGAACAAATAAATGCTTCCGGGGCTATCGTTATTCCTATTTGTCCACATATTGCTCCCGGTATTGTAAGCTTTCAGCATGGAACAATGTTTGCAGATATAGATGCTCCGTCTAATGCCGTTTCTGATGAATTACCTTTCTTTAACGAGTACGTATTATTCATTCCGGATTATATCGGATATGGCGTATCAAAGGATATTGTTCATCCATACTATATTTATCAAACTTCTGCAACCGCGGTAATTGATTTCATTAAAGCGGGGAAAAAATACCTGGATGATAATCATGTGCTGTATAATCCAGATAAATTGTTCCTGTCGGGCCATTCGGAGGGCGGCTATGTCACTGTTGCAGTTCAGAAGGAACTGGAAACAAATCCAGTGGACGGTCTGAAAGTTACTGCTTCGGCCCCAAGTGCAGGACCTTATGATGTGGAATTCGTTGGAAAGCTGATATTTCAGAATAATACCTATCCCTCTCCATCCTATCTTCTGCTTATTCTAACTGCATATAACGATTATTACAATTGGCAAAGACCCGTCACCGACTTTTTTCAAAAACCTTATTCGCTTTTTGCAAAGTCATTGTTGAACGGCAACCTTAATGAAGATGAGATAAACCAGGAATTAACAACAAATTTAACCTTACTTATTGATTCGACTTTTTTAAATAATTACAGAGACGACGGTGAAACAGAATTTAAACAAATGCTCGTATTGAATAGTGTTTATAACTGGGCAACCAAAACACCTACACGATTTTATCATGGAACAAGCGACAATCTGGTCCCGTTTGAGGTTTCGCAAAAAACCTACGAATCATTTATCTCCAACGGTTCTGATACTGCCATAGTAAAACTTGTCCCTATGCCCGGAATCGGTCACGATTATATACCCGCTTACAAACAGATTCTTGAATGGTTTAAAACATTCAATTAAGAAAAATAAGTCTATTAATTAGTAAAGATGAATAGAGATATCCGATAAACTTCTGAGAAAATTTTCTACTTTTAGTAATCTTAAGGAATATTGCCATGAAAAGAATAAACAATTATGATACGTCCGGCCTGTAGCTTCATTGAAGTTAAAGGTTTTATAATTGACAGAATGAAATAATAAATTCTCATATGCGAAGTATTTTCCTTTTTCTTTTAATTCTCTGCAGTGTTAAACCAGCCTCATCTCCGGATGCAAAAGAGCTCACGAATACAACATTTCTGAAAAAGTTGAATAATGACAAATCGTATACGGAATTAAAGTCAGAAATTGTTCATGAATTTGCCCACCGTCCGGCAGGTCGTTGGGGAGAATTTGTTACCGGGGTGAATGAAAAAATAGTTACTCAAAGAAAAATCATAGCATTTACATTTGATGCCTGTGGCGGTAAAAATGGGAACAGATATGATAAAGAACTAATAGACTACCTGCATAATGAAAAGATTCCTGCAACATTGTTTGTCACCGGAAAGTGGATCGATTCACAATTTTCTGTTTTTCTTGATCTTTCAAGAGATACGTTGTTTGAAATTGAGAACCACGGTCTTAACCACAGACCTTGTTCAACAGATGGCAAAAGTGTGTATGGCATTCAGGGTACTTCAGACATAGGAGAAGCATTTGATGAAATTGAAGCAAATACCCGCAAAATAGAAGCTCTTACTAATCATAGACCCCGCTTTTACAGATCAGCGACAGCATTTATTGATGAAACCTGTGTAAGCATGGCTGCCAGGTTGGGTATCTCAGTAGTAAGCTATCAGGTCCTTTCGGGTGATGCTGTTCCATTTACACCTGAACCCGTGATTGAAAAAAATGTACTTAAAAACATCATACCAGGAGCAATTGTCATTATGCATTTTAATCACCCTGAATGGAATACAAAAGAAGCGATGCAGAAGATTGTCCCGAAACTCAGGGAACTTGGTTATACTTTTGTTCTTTTAAAAGATTTTACACTTACTTCGGGCAGGAAACATTAGCTATAAAGTTCGCAAACAGACAGATAAGTTCAATTTACATAATGTTTATAAGATGAATATTTTATCTTTAAAGAAAAAATTTATATGATAAAACAAGTTGAAGAAAAAGCTATCGGGTCATTCAAATCCGGGCTGAACTGTGCACAGGCTGTCTTGACTTCTTATTCAGATGAACTGAAATTTGATAATAACATGGCATTAAGTGTTGCGTGCGGATTTGGAGGAGGGATGGGAAGACTGCAGGAAACTTGTGGAGCTGTTACCGGATCTTTCATGGTTTTAGGCATACATAACTGTAAAAGATTCACAGATAACAACGACAGAAAAGAAGCAACCTATGCGATGATACAAAAATTCAATGAGAAATTTATACAGATCAATGGCACTACGAATTGTAAATCTTTGTTGAAATGTGATTTAAAGACAGAAGATGGACATCGTTATGCAACTGAAAACAATCTGTTTGAAATAGTTTGTGAGAAATGCATATTAGATTCAATCAGGATCGTTAATCAATTAATGGAGAATAAGTAGCCTATTAATACTAAATGAGCAATGAGAGATGAGCAAAGATTAACCAGTATCTTAGAACAAGTAACTTGCAATGAATCCTATTCAATCTTACTTACCTGACTCCTTCTGTAGAATAGATCATGAATTATAAATAATATTCCTATGAGTAAAAAGGGAGAAATAACTATTAGTGAACCCGGGTTTCCTGAGAAGGAATGAAAAAAAACAGTACCTGATATTGAAGCCAATATAAAAAGAGCGCCGCCTGCCGTCTCCCATTTCCATGCAATAATTAAAATAACTATTAATATCAAGACCGGAATATTATGAATCAGGAATCCCAGCATCTTCAATCCAAAAGACTCTTCCCCACCAAATACATCGAATGAAAAGACAGTCATAAAAAGAAGTGAAATTATAGCTAAAAACCTGGGGAGCCAATATAAAATCTTTGATATCATTTTAAGATGCGTTAGTGTTTCTAAAATTGAAAATTATATTGGGCTTTATCCTATACCAGATTTAATATAACATATAATTCTCAGTTAAAATTACATTTTTTTCGCTGAAAAACAAGTATAATTATTTTGTAACTTAGCTTATTAGAAATATGCAGACATAAAACCTTCTGTTGATTTTTTTTAAATTTCAGTTTTGATCCATACAGACTTCCAGTATAAACAAATAAATAAAACAAAATATAAATGCAATTAAAACTCAAAGAATTCATTGACAGATATTGGATTCTGTTACTTCTTATTATAATAAAGCTCATTCTGCAGGTTGTAGTTGTTAATCCTGTTTATGAGCTTCACAGGGACGAGTTTCTATATCTGAACCAGGCAGATCATCTTGCTTTCGGCTATATTTGTGTCCCTCCTTTTACTGCATTTATTTCGAAAATCATATATCTGCTTGGAGGAAGCATCTTCTGGATTCGCTTTTTCCCTGCTCTCTTTGGCGCCCTGACAATTATATTTACATGGCTAATAGTTGAATCAGCTGGCGGAAGTTTATTTTCGAGGATCGTTGCCGGATCAGCTTTGGTATTCTCAATTTTGGCCAGGATGAATATACTTTACCAGCCTAACTCCTTCGATATTTTAACCTGGACAATTATTTTCTATTTTCTGATTAAATTCATTCAGTCTGATAAAACCAAATGGTTGTGGTACTTATCATTAATTATTGCAGTTGGTTTTTACAATAAATATAACCTCATTTTCCTGATAGCAGGACTAGCTATAGGATTATTACTTACCTATCAAAGAAAGATAATCATTAATCCTACTTTCTGGAAAGCTTTAATAGTAGCATTAATATTACTTTCTCCAAACATTATCTGGCAGATCCAAAATCATTTCCCGGTTTTTCAGCATATGAAAGTCTTAAAACACAATCAGCTTGACAATAATACTTCTATCGGTTTTCTCAGAAGCCAGTTTATGTTTTTTATTGGCTCATTACCCCTCACTGCGGGAGCGTTAATTGCCCTTTTTACCTACAAATCCTTCAGAAATTACAGGTTTATAGGAATTACATTTGTGGCAGTAATTGCTCTTTTCGCATATATGAAGGCGAAAGACTATTATGCCATAGGAATTTATCCGGTTATGATAGCTTTTGGAAGCGTTTATATAGATAGTATTTTAACAAAAAAATGGAAACCTGTAGTTTTGTCTTTACTCATCTTATTCAATCTTACCATATTCCTTCTGACTCTGAAAGTTGTATACCCAATATATACCCCCTCTGAGATCAGACAGAATGCAAAAGCTTTTGAAAGGTTTGGATTGCTTCGCTGGGAGGATGGGAAAAACCATAATCTGCCACAGGATTTTGCAGATATGATCGGATGGCGTGAGATGGCTGATAAATCTCTTGCAGCCTATAAAATGATCCCGTCTGATGAGCGTGAAAATACGCTGATAATCTGTTATAATTATGGTCAGGCAGGCGCACTGAATTACTTCAACAGAAAAAAAATGCCCGAGGCTTACGCTTATAACACAGATTATATTTACTGGCTGCCCCGCTTAAAGAAGATTCAGAATATACTTTTAGTAGGAAAAAATCCTGGCCAGCGAATCACTGGTCAATTTAAAGACTGTAAACTGATGGGCATAGTTGAAAACCCCTATGCACGTGAGTCAGGTACAGAAATTTATCTGCTTACAGGCGCAAGTGATTTATTTACTTTAGTTTTTTACAACAATGTGGAAGAACGCAAAAAGAAGCTTGATATTTTCTAAACAGTTTCCTGAAAACACCACCCAGCTAGATTTCTCTTATCGAGTCCCTGAAAATACCCAGTTGCTCTGAGGCTTTTCTCACAAGCCTCTGGAGAGCCAGTCCATGTTCCATATCAGGCACAAAATCATATTGTCCAACCTGTAAGAAAAACATAATGAGCATGGACCGCAGCCATCCAGGAGGGACATGTGCTGAAGGGAAACTGCTGAAAGGTTTGAAATCACTTCCAACCATCAGTTTGCTCCAGATCCCCGACTCTTCCGTTTAAAACTCGAAATTATCGGGAGACGCTGAGGAGTAGTGTAACGATCCTTCCTAGGCATATAACTCAAATGAGAAATAATCACCTGTACCGGAACTGATGCGACTGGCTGAAAGTGTCCCGGCCGCTCCTGAAGAAGCATCATAAAGAGAGATCTGGCTGAAGAGATCCGAATCTTCTCTGACATCACTAAAGTGGCCCGCTTGCAGTGCGCTTGTAACCATTACCCGATTCCCCAGAATTGCAATCAACAGGCTTAAGGAATGAGAACCAAGATCAGCCATAACACCACCGTCAGGAGCGGGTGTCAAACGGGATTGGCGCTTATCGCGGTACTCTTTCCTTAGATAATCGCCATGCCAGTATTTCAGATCGAAATGGAGAGGTTTACCAAGTTTCCCTTTTTTCCAGAAACCGATAATGGATTTTTCCTTGTTCATCGTACAACTAATTCGATTCTATATAACATATGAATTTATGATCTGTAAAAAATTAGAAAATCGAGAAAAAAAGATGATGTTTATTTCATAAGAAAGCCAACAATTTTGGTTTTGAATTTTGAATATGGAGGATATCTTAACCAGATATCCAGAAGATTCGATTTAACCAGGATCGACCGAAGATTTGAAAATGTTTCAAACGATGTTTTCCCATGATATCTTCCAATACCACTTCTTCCTAAACCTCCATAGGGAAGATAAGGAGAAGCGATTTGCATAACAGTCTCATTAACAGCCGCATTTCCCGACTGTGTTTTCCTTAAAAATTCATGAATAAGCTTCTTGTTCCGTGAAAAAATATAGGTAGAAAGAGGTTTTTGATTTTGTTCTATAATGCCATAGACCTCTTCAAAATTTTCAAAGTCAATAACCGGAAGAACCGGGCCGAAGATTTCCTCCTGCATTATCGCGTCCCCTGGTTTTACATTATTTATTATTGTTGGAGCCACATACCTGATACCTGCATCAGTAATCCCACCTGTTACGACCTCCCCGTTCTTAATAAGGTCTGATAGTCTGTGAACATTCCCGGAACTTATGACTCTGGCAAAATCATTGCTTTTTTCCGGGTCGTCGCCATAAAACAACAAAATCTCCTTTGAGATAAGATCAAGAAATTTATCCTTAACCTTTTTATCAATCAATAAATAATCCGGGCTAACACATGTCTGGCCGCAATTGATAAATTTCCCCCAGGCAATCCTTTTAGCAGCATAATCAAGCCTGGCATCTGCCGCAACAACGCATGGATTCTTACCTCCAAGCTCAAGAGAAACCGGGATCAGGTTTTCAGCTGCTTTTTGCATTACATGTCTTCCCACAGCCGGGCTTCCCGTGAAAAATATAAAATCGAATTTCTGGTCGAGAAGGTATTCATTTGTGCTATGATCACCATTAATCATAGAAACCAATTCCATGGGCAGGTTTTTCAGTATCTTTTCTATCACCATTGCCATGTTAGGGACCTGGCTTGAAACTTTAAGGATCACACAATTGCCGGCTGCAATTGCCCCTACTAATGGTACAAAAGCAAGCTGAAAAGGAAAATTCCAGGGTGATAGTATCAGTACCTGTCCATAAGGTTGAGGAGTAACAAAACTTCGCGAAAGGAAATGCATTATTGGAGTATAGACTCTTCTGGACCTTGACCAGCTTCTCAGTTTTCGAATAGCAAAAGTCAGTTCTTTTATTACAAACCGTGTCTCGGTAGCAATTACTTCAAATTCAGGTTTGTGAAAATCTTTCCATAAAGCATCAACAATATCCTGTTCATGCAATATTATCAGAGAACGCAACTTTTTCAGAATCTTAATCCTGTACTCAGTATTTAATGTTTTACCTGTGGTAAAAAATTTTCGTTGCGAATTAATTATTAAACTGATTTCTTCTTTTTCCATACCATTTTCACAGCATTGTCAGTCGTTTGCATAACCAGGAATATAACAATTCTGGCAGACCAGTTGAAATTAAAAAGCGTTTCCCCTGTTCCAGCAGAAGAACCTTGTATCCTTTTTCCACGAGGCGCAGGCTGGCAACACTGCCGCCAAATCCTGAACCTATTACTATATAATCATATATCATTAAAAATGTACTGGTTAGGAAGGTAATTTGTAAATATAGAAAGTCTTCTGAATAAACTATTAAAAAGTGATTAAGAATATTAAGAAAGGCTTAACTGCGTAAAGGTGGAAAGGTGTAAAAGTAAAAAAGAGGACATTGGACCTTCCTGATTTTCTGCTGATTTTAGATTAATGAAAATAAAACCGATAAGGAACTATCATTCACATTTAATAATGAAACACAGGACAGATTATCCATGAAAGATTCTATTATAATATGGGGAAATAATTTTTAAGTAAGAATCTTGATTTTTAAAATTACATTTACAAATACTTCGTTGATTATATTTTTTTTTGTAAATTGGTATTTTCTAATTAAAATAATAAATACTTAAATAAACATTTAGTCTACAAAATTGTTTCTATTCTTATAAAGTTGTTAACATTTAAATTTTAAAAATTATGAAAAAGTTATTGATTTCAATTTTAGCGTTATCAGGATTTATGTTTCCTCTGCTGGCCCAGGTTGATCATGATTTCAGTCAAAATGACCGAATACCTCTAATAAACGCTAAGATAACTAAGGAACAAGTTCCTGCTGCAGTCATTAAAGCTGCTGAAACTCGGTTTGATATGAGTGATAAAGGAACATGGTCAAAGTTCCCGTATGCATTAAAGGAGTATGGTTGGGTCTATGATGTCGGAGCATCAGATATTAAGCTTGATCGTTATGAAGTAAGTATGACAACAAAAGATGGACACGATTTGTGGGCAGTATATACAGCAAAAGGAGAACTTGTAGAAAGCAGAGAAGCGTCTTCCAATATTGCTATGCCGGCAAATGTAATTGACGCGCTTTCAAAAAGCCAGTATAAGGACTGGAAAGTTGTTGGTGACAAAGAGATTATCAGATTCTATCATGATCACGATAATAGCAGTGTAGAACAACATTTCCGCGTTACAGTTCAGAAAGATAATGTAAAAAGAAGCATTTCTTTCAATTTTCAGGGCGCTACTGCAAGTAAGTAATAATAATCAACCTCATAATATAAATCTGACAGTTAACAATATTGTTAATTGTTTGGTTAAGTAAAAAATTAGAATTATAAAGCTATTGAAATTCAGTATGTTATTGCGCGATAAAAAGCGCTTAACATACTGTTTTTTTATTTAACGCCAAAAGGCTCTGATTACCTGACAATTTTAAAATTAAATGCACCACTTTTTATTGCACCATTAACCCTTAACCATATCGGAAGCAGGGATTCTGTTGCCCTGGCCTCTGCAGCTTTTGTACTTCCATACCTGAAAGTAGCGTTTATCTCAATAAGCTCTTTGAATATATCTCTGGCCAGCTTCTGAAAACCAGTTGTATCATTCCCCTGTGCCGATATATTCAAAGCTGTTGCAAAGATTAAAAAACCAGGTAAAATTTTTCTCATACAAATTCAGTTTAATGGATTCAGAACACTTAGGAAATATACTAAAAATTGTCCCTGAAAAGCCTTTTGGTTAAAGAAGGAAAGTAAAAATTACTTAATTTTGAATATAGTCAGTCNNTATGAGAAGTATGTTATGCCGAACGGACTTCAGGTAATACTTCACACTGATCATTCCGATCCGATAATCTCCTATGCCATTATGTACCATGTTGGCTCCAGCAGGGAAACACCAGGGAAGACCGGATTTGCCCATCTCTTTGAACATCTGCTTTTTGGAGGTTCTGAGAATGTCCCGGCAGGAAAATTATGGAAGATATTAGAAGGTGCAGGTGGACAGAATAATGGTTTTACTGAACGCGATATAACCACCTATTATGAGATGTTTCCTAAAAATGCCCTTGAAAAAGTTTTATGGCTTGAGTCTGACAGAATGGGATTTTTTATAAATTCTATCACCCAACATACTCTTTCGCTTCAGCAGAATGTTGTTTCGAATGAGAAAAGACAGGGTGAAGATAATACACCTTATGGCTTTACAGAATATGTTATCGATAAAAACCTCTACCCTGCTGATCATCCATATAAATGGGAAGTGATTGGTGAAATGAGCGACATTAAAAATGCCTCACTTGACGATGTAAAGGCCTACTATGAACATTTCTACGGGCCAAACAATGCTACACTTGTACTTGCAGGCGATTTTAATCCGGACTCAGTGAAGCTGCTGATAAATGAATATTTCGGAGAGATTAAATCGCATGGGGTAGTGGCTACGCGTTCAGCTATGGTTCCGACTCTGCAGAAAACTGTAAAGCTTTATCATGAAGATAATTTTGCAAATGTACCTGAGATCAACCTGGTATGGCCGGTTTCTCAAGCCTACCAAAAAGATACCTATGCTCTTGATTTTCTTGCAAAAATACTTGCCGACGGGAAAAAGGCTCCTTTATATAAAGTTCTGGTAAAAGAGAAAAAACTCACATCAAAAACTTCGGCATATAACAGTCCCAGCGAGCTGGCTGGCGAGTTCACCATCACTGTCAGAGCGAATGAGGGGAAATCACTCAAAGAGATTGAAGATGCTGTCTTTGAAGGTTTTGACCGTTTTGAAAAGGATGGTATAACGGAAAAGGACATCGAGAGAGTTAAGGCATCAAGTGAAAAGAATTTTTACGAAGGGATTAATAGTGTTTTCGGGAAATCGATTCAGCTTGCTTTCTATAACACTTTCCTTAACGATCCGGGATATATCGAAAAAGATATTGAAAATATCAAAGCTGTTACACTGAGCGATGTAAAGCTGGCATATGAAAAATACATCAAAGGGAAGCCTCATGTAGTAACCAGTTTCGTACCGAAAGGGAAACCCGAAATGGCTGCTGAAAATTCTGTTTCCGCCGGTGTGAAAGAAGAGAATATCAAGGAAGCCAGTCAGGTCGAGATTGCCGGTACAGGAGATGAAAAAGTAGTGAAGTCTGCTTCGTTGATAGACAGAACGGTTGAACCACCNNCTGAATTGCCACTGGTCGAATTATGCCTGGTAATTAACGGAGGAATTCTTCAGGATAAAACAGACCTCCCCGGAGTGGCAGGTATGGTTGCAAGTGTACTTCCCCAGGGAACGAAAAACAAGACACCGGAAGAGCTGGAGGAGGAAACTGAGCTTCTCGGCTCAAGCATTAATATGAATGCCGGACGTGAAGAGATGTCGGTAAATGTAAGCGCTCTTTCAAGGAACTTCGGGAAAACAACAGGGCTGCTGAAAGAGATCATTCTCGAACCACGCTGGGATACAGCAGAGTTTGCTCTTGCACAAGACCGTACAAGAAACAATATAATCCAGTCAGAGGCTCAGCCAAGAAGTGTAGCCAATCTGTTATTTAATAAATTATTGTATGGTACCGATAATATTTTTGGCTATAGTACCAGGGGAACAAAAGAGTCGATCAGTAAGATAAGTATGAATGATCTTAAGAACTATTATGAAAAGAATTTTTCCCCTACTGTTTCAAAAATTCTGATCGCCGGCAATATATCAAAGGAACAGGCTCTNNTCCCGATAAATCTCAGATCTACTTTGTTGATATCCCCGGATCGCGTCAATCAGTGATATACGTAGGATATCTGGCTTTGGAAAGAAATAATCCTGACTATATAAAGGCAGACTTTATTAACTACAAGCTTGGCGGTGCATTTTCAAGTAT
>PMNJ01000060.1:33791-46103 GCA_003162595.1 Bacteroidales bacterium
GTATACTTACGGAGCTTCAAGCTTCTTTCAGGAGATGAAAGTCAAAGCGCCATTTGTTGTAGCTACAAGTGTGAGGTCAGATGCAACCTTCGAATCGGTTAAAATAATTAAAGATGAGATGGATAAATACCGTAATGGCGTTAACGAAAATGACCTGCAGTTTACTAAAGACTGTATGATACTATCAAATGCCCTCCGGTTCGAGACAAACGGAGCACTCGTAGAAATGCTTTCAACAATGTCTAAATACGGTCTTCCTGATGATTATATCAAGAAGGAAGAAAACGTTATAAAGAATATGACCATTGAAGATCATAAGTCAATTACAGATAAGTATATTATTCCTGATAAAATGTACTATGTAATTGTAGGCGATGCCGCAACTCAGCTTAAACCGCTTGAAAAGATTGGTTTTGGTAAACCGATACTGGTAAAACCGTAAAAAGTAAATGATCTGCGTAAATCAGCGAAATCTGCGGGACTTTTTTTTGTGTCCCGCTGATCACGCAGATTATCGCAGATTATCTCTTGTCTCCCATTCACCGCTTCCCCCACTCTCCCCTTCTATCTTACTTTCCTGTAATATTGAGTGTTGCAACATAGTAGCCGGGATCGACTTTTATTACTGAATTTTCATCATCCAGTTTCAAAGTGTTAAATATTGAAGCAGGCTTTATGATTTGCTCCTTACCTGATACATATATTTTAAGTGGCATACTGAAACCGGAAACACAGTTATTCCACCTGTAGGAGAGGCTGTTTCCCTTCACATAATATTCAAAAACAGGTATTCTTACATCTCTGAGATACTGGTCAAAGAAGGGTTTCAGATTAATGCCAGTCTTTTCGCTGAAATAGTTTTCTATCTGAGAACCCTTTACGACCTGATGATAAAAATCTTTGTTTAAACCGCGCAAAATTGCCAGCCATTTCTGATCATCATTAACGATCTGACGCAGTGTATTAAGCATGTTGCCTCCTTTATAGTACATATCGGATGATCCTTCGCTGTTGACATTATAAAAGCCTATTATTGGTTTATCATTCAGAATGTTGGCCCGCGTGCCAAGAACATATTCACTTCCGGCTTCCTTGCCAAAATAATACTCAACATAAAGACTTTCTGCGTAATTAGCAAAACTCTCATGAATCCACATGTCGGCAATATCNNCATTCATGGGCCGATTCATGTATGATGATAAAATCGAATTTTAATCCCCATCCGCTACCACTAAGATCAGTCCCACGATAGCCATTTTTAAACCCATTGCCATATGTGACAGAGCTCTGGTGTTCCATCCCGAGGTAAGGCGCCTCAACCAGTTTATATCCATCCTCATAAAACGGGTATTGACCGAACCAGTGCTCAAAAGCTGCAAGCATCATAGGTGCCTGTTTAAATTGAAGTTTTGCATTCTCCAGGTCCTGCTTAAGTACATAATAATCACAATCAAGACGGCCTTTTTCTCCATTAAAAATTTCAGAGAAATGTGCATAATCGGCTATATTAATATTTACTCCATAGTTGTCAATAGGATTTGCCACAAACCAGTTGTATGTTTTCGTTTTATTTTTCTGTTTTACTACACTTCTCAACCTTCCGTTTGATACATCCATAAGGTTTCCGGGAACATTCACACTTATAAGCATACTATCCGGTTCATCATACATATGGTCCTTGCAGGGCCACCACAAGCTGGCACCGTCACCCTGACAGGAAGAGGCGACAAATGGCAGTTCGTTTTTATCCTTCTTCCATGTTATGCCGCCGCTCCATGGAGGTCTCGCTGAGATTTTTGGTCTGCCTCCATAGGTCAGCACAACTGAATAGATCTTTCCCTGCTCCTGTTTCTCAATAAGTTCAATCCAGTATACATTGCCTTCTCTTTTAAAACTAAGAACATTATTGTTCTGAACTGCTTTTGTAATTTTCAATGGTTCCTGAAGATCAATCTGCATGAGCCCGGCTGGTTTAAGGACTCTGTATGTTACTGTGTTTGTCCCATTTATTGTACTATCAGATGGATTAACAACTATATCGAGATGATAATATGTCAGATCCCACCATGCTCTTTCCGGAGTTATCGTTCCGCGCAGTGTATCCTGTCTGGTAAATATCTTATTGGCCGGCGTTTTATACTGAGCCTTAACAGGAAACAGTTGCAATATCGATATCAGAAAGGTCATGTAAATTATGGACAATTTTTTCATTAATGAGAGTATTAAGGTAAAAGACAAAAGTAAAAAGATAAAAGTAATTGCCCACAAAGTCTTCTGCCTTTTGTCTTTCCGGCTTATGATAAATTATTGTATTTTTACCCTCAACTATTTTTAAAACCTATCTGTGAAATTCTTTAATATAACCCTTGGTTTTATTTTCCTGTCAACATTTATCACTGACCTGGCTCATGGTCAATCGATTGATCATTGGGAAACTGCTGTCTTTAACAACGATACATGGAGCTATTTTGTCGGCACTTCTGAACCTGACGCAAACTGGAGATCGTTATCTTTCGATGATTCAGCCTGGCTTAAGGGTCCGGGGGGTATTGGCTACGGCGATAATGATGATAATACTGTTATTTCACCATGCCCTTCCGTCTTTATACGACACAAATTTAATGTAGCTGATACAGCTCTTATAGCCAGAGCTTTACTAAGTATGGATTATGATGATGCTTTTGTAGCCTATCTTAATGATGTTGAAATAGCCCGCGCAGGAATTACCGGTGTTCATCCGACTTATAACCAGATGGGTACAGATCATGAAGCAACTATGTACTCCGGTGGATTACCTGAATCATTTTTCATAGAGAAAAAAGATCTTAAGAAATGTCTGGTTATCGGGGAAAATGTTCTTGCAATTCAGGTACATAATTCAAGCACTACTTCATCAGACATGTCATCAAATGCATTTTTATCGTTTGGCATAACCAATTCATCGTATAGTTATCATCCTGTTCCTGTATGGTTTTCGGCGCCAACTGATTTCACATCATCGAACCTCCCGATTGTTGTTATAACTACGAATCAGGGTGAAGCAATAGTGGATGAGCCAAAGATCACAGCCGATCTGAAGATCATAGATCATGGTAACGGGAAAAGAAATTATATTTCGGATTCAGGCAATGTTTATACAGGGAAAATGGGGATTGAGATAAGAGGCGTCTATTCAGCAACACTTCCACAAAAACCTTATGGCATTGAGACTCGCGACAATGCAGGTAATAAACTGAATGTATCACTTTTTGGCATGCCATCGGAAAATGATTGGGTACTCCTTGCAAATTACAACGATAAAACATTTTTGCGTGATCTTCTTGCTTTTGATATTTTCAATAAAATGGGTCATTATTCAACCCGTATGAAATTCTGTGAAGTAGTTTTAAATAATGAATACCAGGGAATTTATCGGTTTGGCGAAAAAATCAAACAGGATAAAGGAAGAGTGAACATTGCCAAACTGAAGCCTGAAGATAATTCCGGTGATAATGTTACCGGCGGGTATATAATTAAAAACGACTATTATACTGCAACAGACAGTTGGAAAAGCAGTTTTTCACCTTTGAATAAACCTGGTGCTGAGGTATATTTTGTTTATGATGATCCGAAATCTGAAGTTCTGACAGAACAGCAAAAAACTTATATCCAGGGTTTTATAAATACTTTGGAAACAGTTTTGTACAGCCCTGCTTTTATAGTGTCTGTTTTTGGATACAAATCTTATATCGATATAAATTCATTTGCTGATTATTTCATTTTAGGGGAAGTTACACGGAATGTCGATGCCTATAAAAAGAGCCGCTATTTTTATAAAGATAAGGACAGCAAGAATGGTTTATTACATTCCGGTCCTTCCTGGGATTTCGACTGGGCCTGGAGAAACCTTTTGGAAGACTGTGTTCATTTCAACCAGACTGATGGTTCGGGCTGGGCTTATAAGGTAAATGAATGCACGGACTGGCCGGTACCTCCGTCATGGGAAGTGCGAATGCTGGAAGATAATGAATTTGCTGACCTGATACATAAACGTTATTTCGAATTGCGAAAGACGATCCTGGGTCAGGCATTTACAGACAACATTATTGATTCTGTTGCAACCCTTCTGAATGAAGCTCAAACACGTCATTTTCAAAAATGGAATACTCTTGGGATTAATACTGGAACACCTGAATCAGGAATACAACCTGCGACATATAGCGGGGTGATTGCACAATTTAAAGACTGGATAAAAACACGTCTTACCTGGCTTGATGCAAATATGGTAGGTTCTGATATCCTGTCAGTTGAAAAGAATTCTGCCGAACTGGTCAAATGCAGAGTATTCCCGAATCCTGTTGTTAATTTGCTTTTCATAGAATCAGATATGGAAATAGAAAGTTTTAATCTGTATAATCTTGCCGGAATCAACGTCGTTAAGCAGGATGGGTTATGTAGTTTTTTCATGTCAGCAAATCTGGCTCATTTGCCCCAGGGGTTCTATATTGGGAAAATATTGTTCAGTAACGGAGAGATTGCCACTACAAAGGTGTTGAAAAAATAGAGCCCGGGAATTCTTTACTTTTTATCAAGACTTTGATATGATCAATATTTACCGGATTTAATTACTTTAGTGAAAAATTCTAAAAAACAATTATATGAAAAAAACATCAATCTTAACTTTCTTACTTATTGTGATGACAATCTGCATCAGTGAAGCTTTACTGGCACAGGAGTCGCCAAGGTCCCGCGAATCATTCAACCAGGGTTGGAAATTCGTTAAGTATTTCAATGCTTCCAATGAAGCTGTTGCAACTGATAAAGAACCTGAAAACCTTCAGCTTCCTTCGGTAAATGATAATAGCTGGAGATCACTGGATCTTCCTCACGATTGGGCAATTGAAGGTCCTTTCAGCGACACACTTGAGAACAACACAGGGCTGTTGCCCTGGAAAGGTATCGGATGGTACAGAAAACACTTTACTATAAGTGACAATGATAAAGGAAAACGAATCTATGTTGATTTTGACGGTGCCATGGCAAATGCAAAGGTCTGGCTTAATGGAAAGTATGTCGGTGAATGGCCTTATGGGTACACTTCATTCCGCCTCGACCTTACACCTTATATTATTACCGGTAAAGAAAATATTATTGCTGTCCGTCTCGACACAAAAAACTGGGATTCAAGATGGTATCCGGGTGCTGGTATTTACCGGAATGTATGGCTGGTAAAAACTTCGCAGTTGCATATTGCATATAATGGAGTTTTCTGCACTACTCCTGAGATTAAGAAAGAGAGAGGCATGCTGAGTGTACAGGCTGAAGTTGAAAGTCATCTTACTGATCCTCTACCTGTTACTGTAAAGGCCATTGTTTACAAACTGAATGAAAAATTTGAACCGGTTGCAACTCCGGTTGCTGAATCAGTGATCGCAACTGCAACAATTGAGGGGATGAAGAATCATACTTTCAGGTTTGATATTCCCGTTAAGGAGCCGGTTTTATGGGATATAACTAAACCGGAACTTTATCGTGTAGCTGTAATCGTGATGCAGGGAACAACTGTAACTGACAGGTATGAAACCAATTTCGGCTTCAGAACTTTAAATTTTACCGCACGTGACGGTTTTTTGCTCAATGGCAAGAGAGTCGAAGTGAGAGGTGTTTGTAATCATCATGATCTGGGAGCTCTCGGGGCTGCTTTCAATACCCGTGCAGCTGCAAGACAACTTGAAATCCTTAAGGAAATGGGTTGCAATGCCATCAGGACAAGCCACAACCCTCCGGCTCCTGAACTTGTTGATCTCTGTGATAAAATGGGATTTTTAATACAGGTTGAATTTTCAGATGCATGGAGAATTGGCAAAAAAAGAGATGACTACAATATCTTATTCAATGCATGGCACGTAGAAGACATGAAAGCTATGGTGCGCCGCGACAGGAATCACCCATCGGTCTTTATGTGGAGCATAGGCAACGAGATTCCAGATCAAAGAAATTTCTATCTTGCTTCAGAACTCAATGCAATAGTTAAATCGGAGGACAACACCCGTCCGGTCACATCCGGATGCAACGATGCCGAATCCGGAACAAATGGGTTCCAGAAAACACTTGATGTTTTTGGTATCAATTACCATCTGGGTGACTACAAGAGGTTTTACGATCTGAAAGACAATGCGAACCAGGGACTCATATCAACAGAATCAGCTTCAACGGTAAGTTCAAGAGGAGAGTACTTTTTCCCGATTGTAACCGGTGATCTTAATAATAACCTGCCAGGTAAAGGCATTTTCCAGATCACATCCTACGATGTAGCTTACCCCGGCTGGGCGTCCACTCCCGATCAGCAATGGACCCTTCTTGATAAATACCCCGCAGCATTTGGTGAGTTTGTTTGGACCGGCTTTGATTATATTGGGGAACCAACTCCGTATTCTGGTGATCTGACAGGTCTGAAACCAGGTTCCAGATGGTATGATGAGACAAAAAAAATGCTTGATAAAATGGGTGTAACTGAAGTACCTTCACGCAGCAGTTATTTCGGTATATTGGATCTTGCAGGATTTAAAAAAGATCGTTTTTATCTCTATCAGTCAAGATGGAGAGCTGAACTGCCGATGGCTCATATCCTTCCTCACTGGAACTGGCCCGAAAGAAAAGGTATTGTAACACCAGTATATGTCTATACCTCCGGCGACGAAGCTGAACTTTTCCTGAATGGGAAATCGCTTGGTAAAAAGAAAAAGGGTGAATTTGAATACCGTCTCAAATGGGATGATGTTGTTTATCAACCCGGTGAACTTAAGGTAATTGCCTATAAGAATGGAGCCAAATGGGCAGAAGATGTTGTACGTACAACTGATAAAGCAGCTCAGCTGTCAGTTGCAGCCGATCGTCCTGCGGTTCACGCTGATGGAACCGACCTTATTTATATTACTGTAAGGATTGAAGATAAAAATAAACTTCTTGTGCCAAAAAGCAATAATCAGCTCAATTTCAGCATTGAAGGTAAGGGAAGAATAATTGCTACTGATAACGGTGATGCTACCAGTCATGAGTCATTTCAGGCTAAATCAAAGAAAGCTTATAATGGTTTGTGTCTTGTGATTGTCGCTGCCGAAAAAGGTGCAACGGGTTCATTTACAGTTAAAGCTGAATCAAAAGGTCTGAAAACAGCAACTGTTAAAGTGGATATAGCCAATTAAACATTGAGTAGCCCCCCATCCCCCCTTTCATCGACAAGCTCGGAAGGGGGGCTTATTCTCTATATTATAGAGTAATTCATCTAAATATCACAGTATTAGTCCCCCTTTAGGGGGAAGGCCGCGAAGCGGCCAGGGGGCATTAAATGTGCAACTGAGTTCCTTTAGAGGAGATTCCGCGAAGCGACAGAAGGGCTATCCTATCCTCTTTGTATAGAATAACTTATCGTCTCCTTCGGTATAAAAGTCCTTCAGGCTTGCCTCAAGAATGAATTTATTATTAATGTAGAAGGCTCTCGTCGGTGCATAATGGTCCAAACCCGAAGTTTCTGCAATCAGAATCTTACATCCCATATTTCTGGCTTCCTTGCAGGTCTCCTCAATTAATTTTTTACCGATACCTTTCCCGCGGAAATCATTATGAGTGGCGATCCAGTAAAGATCAAAACTAGTTTTTGACATGATGATCGGACCATAACAGGAATAAGCAGCGGTAACACCATCAACTTCTGCAAAGACGAAATAGTACCCGGTAGATTCACCCTGGGTTAGCCTTTCCGCAACCAGTTCAGCAGCAATTTCAACCTCGTGGTCATAGAAGAACTTCGTCGATTCAACGATTTCCATTACTCTTTGTATATCACGCTTTTCGGGAATAGTTCTGAATGTAATATTCATGGTTTATTAGTTTAATTAAAAGTTGTAAAAATCAGTTATCAGAATCCAACCTCCTTCAAAGTTGCGACACGTGCCACCGTTTCAATTGCTATAGCTGCAAAAGCGGCACCATAATCAAGATCGATATTCTCAAGAGTATCTTTTGTATCGTGATAACCGGTTCTGTTAATATCATAATTCTCCATAAAAAGCACCACTGGAACACCTGTATCAGAAAAAATCTGCCCGTCGGTATTAAAAAGTGAGCTGTGCGGATTGAACTGGGTACGCACCTCCCCTTTCAAAGCAAGATGCCTGGCAATATCAGGTATTTCTTTCATCTCATTTATCCGTTTACCCCGGCTCAGATTTAATCTTCCTGGTTGCCTGTTCCAACTATGGGTACAATCGTTCCAGATCATATTTGCAAGATGAGCCTGGTAAGCAAGGTACAATGACTCAGCGCTTTTTCCTGGTGAAATCTGGAAAATATCCTGGTCATTATCACGGTTATGTCCAATCATATCCATCACATAAAGTCCAACAATTTCTGTATCAGAAAGGTCAATATTAGTCTTTTTATCCAATGTCAGACTCAGGTCTCTTTCTATGAGCGACTGACACAGATTACGGGCGCCCATACAATCAGACGGAAACTCTTCTCCTGTGAGATGTATAAGCCATATATCGCGTTCAAGTTTACCCTCCTTCGACAATTTTAAAAGGATGGGTGCTGCCTGTAAAAGTGTAGAACTTGCAGAATAATTATCGTCTGCACCCTTTGCTGCTAATCTTGCCCCGGAACCGCCACGTTCTTTTTCAAAAATATCTTCCATATAAGCAGTATCATAATGATCTCCGAGTACAACTGCCTGCTTCCGGTTTTTTCCGGGGATGACTACAAGTAAGTTACGTTCGTGAATCTTGCCAGTCTGATTTCCCAGCCAGCCTCCGTATTGTGTGAAATCAAAAAGAGTATTCCATTTAAATGCCAGTTCTCCTACAATAGCCTTACCTTCCATTCCTGAATCAGCTATCGATTTATGATACCTTCCTATTAAATAATCGCCCAGCTGTTCAAGATCACGTTGCTGTTTAATTACCAATGAAAGAGTGGACTCATCAAGCATTATGTCCGCATTATCCTTATAGATGAATTCGCCTTGTGAAAGGAATTTTATATCATTCCACCAGTTCTCTTCAAATTTTCGTGTAGATGTTTCAGTAAAGGTAAGTGGCTCAGGCAGAGTTGAATCATACTGCTCTTCTATAATTTTATGAAGAGCCTTTTGCATCAAACCAGCTTTTTCTGACTGGGTGAAATGAGTATTTAAGTCGTCAAACCAGAGCTCAAGCGTTTTATGTTTTGCTATATTTAAAAGGTTTTGTGCAAACGACCTTTTTAAGAGTTTCCGTTTCTCCAACTCCCAGTTCTCAAGCAAAGAGATAATGTTAAAAGAGGTCTGGTGAGCAAAATGATCATTAACCGAATTGAAATCATGCAGGGCAGAAAGATAGAGGTCACGCTTTTGCATCCTTGGCCAGAGTTCAACCGGATTTGACATTTCCCTGTCACTATCGTGATAACCGGTGATATATCCATAAAGCGATTCAGCCCTTATCTCAACGTTATCAGTTTCTTTCGGGACAAAAGCCACAAGAGGCCTGTGNNTCCCCGACACGCATTGGCGGATAAAAAAACCTGTAACCGAAGAGTCCTCCTTTTGAGAGGGTCTTCTCGACTTCCATTATTTTTCTCCTTCCAGCCCTGGGCCCGTCTAACAGAAGCTCGAACTTATTGTTCCAAAGCTGGCTGTTACTGGCTAATGGTTTGTCATATAAACCCATAGAATCGGGTTCTGTACTAAACAACGCTTTTATCAACCTTACCTTATGTGCCACCTCATTTAATTCATCCTGATATCGGTGGACACGCTGCCAGCGATGGGTTCTATGGTAAGTATCTTTTATCAGATTCTCATTTATATTAAGATCTTTATTGCCTGGGTGCGATTCATGAAACCATCCGGATTGGGTCACCCTCAACCCTCCAATCCCCCGGTTTCTTGCAACCAGGTTCAGCAGAGGGATCTGGGCAGTTACCGGCAGGTCTTTTTTTAAACGGAGATAGCCTGGCATTCCCCAGAATACCAGACTCCCCGGAAACGGAATAAGAGATAAACTTCCGGACAGATATTTGCTTTTTAATGTTTCAGACATCTGGCTGAAAGGCCTGAATGACAATAAATATCTTACATTCATGAATGACGAATCGTCTTTTTCAATAAATCTCTTTGTCCAGGCCGGGAGAAATGATTCATCAGAAGTCATTATCCTGAATCCCGCATTATAAAGAGATTCTCCATCAGTAAGTTTTTCGCCATAAGCTTCAGATAGAAGACCGGTAAAGAAAGATATTGATTCAGTTTCAGATATCTCTTTGCCCGGGGAAGTAAAAAAACTTTTCCAGAAAGCATGTTCAGGCTCATGAATACTGTTTCCGAAGAAAGTCCAGATAACTCGTCCCTTATCATCCTGAGTACGGGAAAGCATCAGCGGCAGTAATGTTATGTATCTCTCATGTAATAAAGATCCGGCATGTGAGGCAAGTTCTGGTGGCCAGTAGGGATTATTCACCAGGTTTTCACCACCATGACCACTAATAAAATGCTGTGGAATACCTTTGCCAAGTTTAAGAATATTACCCATTATCTGATGGCCAATATGTTCAATCCCGGGTTTAAGCTCATATTCTTCTTCCATTTCTGATATCTTCCATCCAAAGGGATCATCCTCCTCCAGAATGCGATTATCAGGTTTACCATATGGTTTATAACCGAGGCGTGGCGGAGGCATGAATTCCGAATAAGCTGTTACGGANNCAGGAATTTTTTCCAGCCATTAGGTTTTGCTTCTTCCATAGACTAATTTTATTAAACGTGAAGTTAAGTATACTTGTTCAATCTTGCTATACATACAGGTCTCCTAAATTTCATCATTTTGTTAACAGGAATTATGAACCAGAAATGAATTTCTCTGAGATATCTGCAATAAATTAAGAGCCGAATGGAGTCTATGAGAACAATTTATTATATTTTAGAGATTGCAAAATGTTCCAATAATAAGAGACAATAATTTAAAATTTCTTGCCTTTTCAGGATATCTGGTTAAATTTGAAACAATATGATTATTAATTTTTCAGAAAAAATAAGTTAAAAGCTCATTAATTAACTGTAATAAATTCTAATTGTGAAGATATTTAAAATCATTATTAAATTCCTATTGGGTCTCTGCATCCTCATTTTTGTCCTCCTGATTCTACAGTTTGTAGTCAATTCTAAATATGCATTTCCAGAACCGCATGTCTTCCAGGGGGAGTATATTTATAATCCGTACCGGAATATTGATAGCACAAAATGGAGAAGGGCAAACTTTCACGCCCATGCCAGAAAGTTTTTTGAACAGTCTGATAAAGCCAGAAAATCCTTATTCTATATTGACAGCTTATATAAGTCTTTTGGCTATAATATAATCAGCATCTCAGATTACCAGTTTATAAACCGGTATGAAAGCAAAAACGAATGGTATGTTCCTGTTTATGAGCATGGATATCAGTATTATAAAAATCATCATCTTGTTTTAAATTCAAAAAAAGTAAGCTGGCTTGATTTTCCTTTCCGACAGACACTAAGCAATAAGCAAAACGTTATCAACAAACTGAAAAAGGATCCGTCAGCCCTTATCACAATAGTGCATCCCATCTACAGAAAAGCCCTTTCCAGCAATGATCTCAAATTCCTTGGCAATTATAACTGCCTGGAAATTGCAAACCATGAACGGCTTTTTACTGCCAGTTATGATACTGTTCTATCTAATGGCCATCCGGTTTTCATTATGGCTGATGATGACTGCCATGATCTTACCAATATAAAAGAGGTCACGAACAGCTTCAATGTGATTAATACTGACCTTGTTAAGGATTCTATATTGAATGCTCTCAGTTCAGGTCGATCATTCGGGGTAAAATTAAATGCAAGCACTTTTAAAACGAACGAAGATAAAAGAGAGGCCTTTTTAAACTTACCCGAAATTAACAAAATAACGTTTCAAAATGACACGCTTACCGTCAGCTTGAGCCAATCTGTGAAAACAATCAAATTCATAGGACAGCATGGTGCAGAAATAATGAGAATAACAGACCATTCAAAAGGTTCATGCTTTTTCAGTAAGCAGGATACCTATATCCGAACTGAGATTGAATGCAATGACGGAACTCTATATTTTCTAAACCCTCTGTTCAGATATAATGGAGTCAGGTTGACCGATTATATTCCCACTATCAATGTATTTAAAACATGGGCGTGGCGTTTAACATTTTTTTGTTTATTACTAATAATCTTTATAATCTGGTACCGCAAAAGATGTATAACGGTAAAAAAATAGTTGTTGTGTTGCCTGCATACAATGCAGCATT
>PMNJ01000094.1 GCA_003162595.1 Bacteroidales bacterium
TTTATAGATTGTTATGCCGAATACCAGGGTAAATACCGGACTCAGGGAATTAAGCATACCAGCCAGTGAACTACTGATCTTAGTCTCGGCAAGAGGAAACAGGAATGCCGGAATTACACTTCCGGTTAAACCGATAATTATGATTGACAATATGTTAGTCTTGTTCAGTTGGTGAAAATGTTTTAGTGCAATTGGTAAGAGACATACAAAAGTTATCACAATCCTCAGAGCTCCTACCTGATAAGGGGAGAATGATTCAAGCCCCTTTTTCATTAAAATGTAACTGGTCCCCCAGATTAATGATAAAATCAAAAGGGCAAGCCAATGCCAGATTTTTCTTTTTTCAGCCATAATAAAATAACTTCTAAAAATAGCAGAAGAATTGCAATGTGTATTAAATTACTCAGAATAAAAAGTGACTTATGGACAGCGGACTCATGATCTTTGACTGCTTTGCGGCTAAAAAACTTCTTATATTTGCCAATCATTATCATGATGCATGATTCCGGCTATTGAAATACTTTTGAAAGGAATAATTCTGGGGTTGGCAGTTTCAATGCCACCGGGTCCGATCGGCATTGTACTTATTAACAGGACAATAAAGAGGGGGCTACTCTCGGGATTCTTCTCCGGACTCGGTTTAGCTACTGCAGATACATTACTTTGTGTATTGGCAGGTTTGGGATTTACGGTAATAATAGGCTTTATCAAGGAAGAAAGATTCATTATTACAATCATTGCAGGCTTGGTTATTATCGGAGTCGGCTTGAAAGTGCTTTTATCGAATCCTATCAAAGAATTCAGGAACAGGGAAAAGGCCAATAAGTCGTTATGGCGCGATTATTACTCGGTATTTGTTATTTCAATATCGAATCCGTACACAATTTTTATTTTTATGGCTTTCTTTTCAGGTATACATTTAAATGGAAATGTAAGACCTGAACTGGTGCCTTTTTTCCTTATACCCGGAGTATTGGTAGGGACTATCAGCTGGTGGTTTTTCCTGAGCTATTTTGTCAGCCGTTTTAAAGAGAAGATCAGGCTGCGGCTCATTGTCAGGATAAACAGGGTAGCAGGAATTGTAATCATTTTTATTGGTGCTATTGTCATGTTAAGTTTATTTACACCTCTGAAACTTTAGTTCGTCTCGATTTTTCATTCTTTTCATGGCTGCCCGATCCGACAGTTGGCGGATCGGGACTTTTTGCATTGTTAAAATAGGTTAAACAGTAAAAAAACAGAAAACGTCGGATTCATTTTAATTATCTTGCGACAGATATCAATAAAAAAATGAAATTACTCTCTAATCTTTTATTTGTTACCCTCTTTTTAACTGGTTGTGGAAACAGCGAAGAAAAACTGGTCAAACGGGCTGATAAAATTCATGCTTCTATCCTCACAGTAGATGCACATTGTGATACTCCGATGGAATTTTCAGATCCGGGTTTTGATCTGGGGGTAAAGAGTATTGAAGGATGTGTTGATTTTCCAAAAATGATTGAAGGGGGACTTCATGCAGAGTTCTTCGTGGTATTCACACCACAAGGTCCAAGAAACGACTCGACCTACAACAAAGTCCGGCAGAAGGCACTTAAAATTTTCAATGCAATACATAAAAATATTGAGAAGAATTATTCTATGGCTGAAATTGCAACAACACCAGACGATTCATACAGGTTAAAGAAGGAAGGGAAGATCGCTGCATTCATAGGTATGGAAAATGGCTATCCAATTGGTAAAGACATAACAAAAATCAAGCAGTTTTATGATCTGGGTGCCAGGTATATAACGCTCTCACATACAAAAAATAATGATATTTGTGATTCTTCGACTGATCCGGCTGGTGCGGAAAATGATGGACTATCTATATTTGGTATGAAAGTAGTCAAAGAGATGAACAGGATCGGCATGATGGTTGATATTTCGCATATTTCTGAAAAATCGTTCTTTGACGTTCTTAAAATTACGAATGCGCCTGTTATAGCATCTCATTCTTCGTGCAGGGCATTGTGCGGAAGCCCCAGAAATCTTTCTGATGATATGTTGCTGGCACTAAAAAAGAATGGCGGTGTTATTCAGATCTGTATGGTTGGTAATTACCTTAAAACGCCGGAGCCTAATCCTGATCTGGATTCTAAACTTAAAGAACTTAAAATTAAATATGGTGATTTCGATACCCTGCCTGATTCTACCAAAAAAATTGTTCATAAGGAATTCAAGGATATTCTTAAGACATATGAAAAGCCGGCTACTGTTAAAGATGTAGTTGATCACATTGATCATGTAGTTCAGGTGATGGGTATTGATTATGTTGGAATTGGAACAGATTTTGACGGTGGGGGTGGTGTAGATGGTTGCAGAACCGCTTCTGAAATGAAAAACATTACAATAGAATTGCTTCGTCGCGGATATTCTAAGTCTGACATTACAAAAATATGGGGTGGCAACCTAATGAGAGTATTCCGGAAGGTTGAGGAGGTTGCTAAACATTCCTGACTCTCGAAAACCTTAATGTCTTAACTATCCAGTCGGGAAGAGATCTATTAGGATCTCTTTTCCGGAGATCAAGGTACCATCCAAATTTCTTCAGGATTGGCACTTTATGTGTTTCAACAAATTCGATCAACGTACCGTCCGGATCTTCTATATATGAGAAGTAACCGGCTGCTTCACCCATATCAAAACTGTTTCCTTCATGACTTTTTTTGCTGTCCACGGTAAATGGAAATCCTTTACTTTCACAGTAGTTTTTCAGTTCGTCGATACCGTGCATGTCATAACAGAGATGAATAAATCCCGGGTCGCCCCAGAACCGGCCTTCAAATATCTTCTTGCCATTATTCGTGGAAGTACTTATGAGTTCTATCATGCTTTGTCCTAGAACTTTACTGAAGGCACCGGCGAATGCCCTTGATCTCTTAAGAAGTACTCTGCGGCATTCTTTATTTCCTCCCGGAAGTTCTGCAAGGTCGGTGAAAACTCCTGTCCTATCGTAAATAACTTCATCATATCCGAGGATATCAGAATAGACAACCCTTGATTTTTCAATATCGGAAACACCTATAATTGCCCCATATGAACCGCCGGTGGCTTTATTCTCGTTTCTGAACCAGTCTGTTGCTTCTACAAGCTGGAAAATATTACCATATGGATCTTTAATGAAAAAAGTCTTTTTACCTGATGGATCTTCTGATGCTAAAGCAACAACAGGAATTCCGTTTTTTTGATATAATGCCAATGATTCCTGAATGTTCCTGGCTTTTATCTTGCATGCAATGATACCAAGGTCACCGATCATAATCTCTTCCTTAATTTTAACCGGAACTCTTTCTGTATATTGCCATATTTCAAATCCGCCTCCACTCTGAAGATTCATTGCCAGGATGGCATGTTTGCTTCTCGGTTCTCCTCCGGTATATGGCAGCATCAGTTTAGCAGGTGCATCATCGTCAAAAATGCGGCAATCCATGCCAAACTGGTCGATATACCATTTCCATGCTTCTTCAACATTCGTTACACCGATCCCCATTTGCTGGATTCCACTGAGAATATATCCTTTCATGTTTCTATATTTAATAAATTACAATTTACTTACTCCAAACTCTAGCACACTCCAACCTTTACATGGATTTTATTTTATCTGCAATCCTGAAGAAAAGCCACGGACAATATCTTCTGATATGCAACATTATTAATTCATTTTTACCAACCAGTATTTCCCGCTTATTTTTTAACATTCCTCTGATTATTATTTCGGCTGCCCGCCGAGGCAAAACTCCCTTAGCCTGACCATCGTCAAGTTTTCCATGTTCCTTACCTTCAGAATCTAGCGCATGCAATGAGATAGCCGTCCTGACTCTTCCGGGGATTATGACAGATGATTTAATGTTGAATTTTTTATTTTCAAGATAAAGTGTTTCAAAGAAACCATGTATGGCTTGCTTTGAAGCAGAATAGGCGGAACGCAGGGGAAATCCGAATCTCCCTGATATACTGCTTGTTGCAAGAATATGTCCCGATTGCTGTTTAACCATGAACGGCAGAACTGCTTTGGTAAGTGCGATTGTTCCGAAATAGTTGATCTCAAATATTTTTCTGTCGAGCCAGATAGGTGTTTCGTCGATTCTTGCCCGTTGGCTTATACCACCGATATTGAGTAAAAAATCTATTTTTCCAAAAGTATTGACTTGTTGTTCAACTATTTTATTTATTCCGGATGTATCAGCGAGATCAAAAGGGATACAATTGACCATCACGGATTTATCTCCGCATTCTGTTTTTACCCGTTCCAGCCCCGACGAGTCATTTGATGATGCTATAACTGTAGCGCCTCTTCTTACAAATTCATGTACAAGGGCTTCTCCAATACCTGAAGATGCCCCGGTGATCCAGGCTACTTTCCCTGCAAACAGCTTCTCTTTCTTCATTCTATAATCCGGCAATCAGGTTAACAAGTTCTGTATGATTTTTTCTTAGAATATTGAATTCTTCATTGTTTTGTTTAATAAGACCTCGTATTCTGAAACCTCCTGTTATTCTACGGAACTGAAGGTAATAATTCCAGGCAAACAGACCCGAAAGGGGCAGGGTAAGAAAAATAATTAATCCAAGCCACCATGAAGAAAAAATGAAAAGCGAAAGGATCAGATAAGCAGGTAAGAAAATAAATGCAAGAGTCAGGGAAATACCATAACGGATTGATGAATGAAATTGCGGGTCTTTTATCTTACGTATCTGTAGATTAGGAATTTCGAGAAAGGTCAGGTTGAAGATATTTCCATAAATAAACAGAGGGAATGTAAGAATTATGCCAATCATTCCGGCAATAAGCCATCCGATCGGATGTTTCTTTTTTTCGAGTAATCTATAATCGGTATTCAGCTCTTTTGCCTTTTCTTTTACCTTAATACTCAGGGAACATATTCTCTCATAAAGTGACGGATCTGATGATTTAAGCAGATTCACTTTGTTAATAAGGATTCTGTCCCTGAAGAGTTTTGGAAACCTGATATCATCACTGAATCTGCCATTAATCATACTTCTTAATTCATCAATTGCTTCATAGTCTTCTTCAGATTCGATGTGAACCATTATACCTTTCATCTCATCGGAAAGTCTTGATCTAAGCTGGTTTAGCGCTCTCTCGGGACTGACTTTATATAAATCGAAGAATTCCGATACTTCAATAGGCTTTCCGTATACTACAGTGAGTACTTGTCTGAACCTGCTGTAGTTTGAGAATTCAAGACCTACCGGAATTATCTTAATCCTGAGATTAAAACCCGTTGCTTCGTCTGACTGAAAGGCGACTCTGCAGATACCTTTTTTCAATTGCCGGAGTCTTCTGAATCCGGCATGATCTCCTTCAGGAAGAATTACAAGTCCGTTTTTGTTTTTCAGCACATCAATAGTCTTGGCGAATATTTCATCGTTACCTCTGACGCTGCTGAAACCGTCCCTTATTCTGTACACGGGCAGGATCTTAAGAAAATATAGGATAGAAGCGATCGTCTTCTTTTTAAAGATATCGGCTCTTGCAAGAAATATTGGTTGTCCTTTGTGAGTGAAGAGAACGGCAAGCGCATCCATCAACGCATTCTGATGGTTTGGGGCAAAAATAACATGATCGTCGGGTTTAATATTTTCGCGACC
>PMNJ01000248.1 GCA_003162595.1 Bacteroidales bacterium
TCTCCCCTTAAGGGGCGATAATACTCTGGTATTTACCTGAATTATTCTTGAATTCCGTGGATTTTTCCCCCCTTGGGGGGAATGCAAAGGGGTGATTATCCCTGCTCCCTGAGCCCTGTGCCTTTACGCCTTTTCTTATTTCTGCTTCATCTTTGCATCCATACTCAGAGTAGCATGAGGCACGGCTCTGAGTCGTTCCTTGGATATAAGTTTTCCTGTTTCACGACATATACCGTATGTCTTGTTTTCAATTCTTATAAGAGCAGCCTGAAGATGTTGAATGAATTTCTCCTGACGCTGGGCCAGTCTGCCTGCTTCCTCTTTTGATAAAGTTGTAGCTCCCTCCTCCAATACTTTGAATGTAGGAGATGTATCCATAGTGTCATTGCTCTCTTCGTGGGTAATACTGGACTTAAGTATCTCATAATCTTTTCTGGCTTTATCCAGCTTCATGAGGATAATTTGTCTGAATTCCTCAAGCTCATCATCAGAATATCTTGTCTTTTCAGCCATCGTCTAAATTTTAAATATCCGGCAAAGGTATTGTTTTTTTATTAATTTAAAAATCGCTATATAATTACAACGGTGCACGACGCACGACACACGACACAAGTAAGAAAAGGGAAAGAATTTATCGTGAGCCGTGAACCGTGAGTCGTTAGTCGTGAGCCATTTAGTTACTCCTCGCTTTCCTGAACAGTATATTCCATGTCGATTTCCAGAAATAACGAAAATCGGTAAAGAACGGGTGTCTGTCGAATGAGTCAAGATATTTTATTTCGGAAGCCTGTATACCATCAAGATCGGATGGCATATCGGCATAGAAAGGGGGGATCAGTCCGGGTTTATATTTTGTTCTTCTCTCCCTGACCTCTTCTCTGTAAAGTTCAAAATACTGTTTGCTTAAAGGTCTTATACCGACAAATTTCATGTCGCCCTGGAAGTAGTTCAAAAGCATGGGCAGCTCATCAAGAAAGGTCTTTCTGCAGATAGCTCCCCAGGATGTTATGCGGAAATCATTTTTAAACTTGCCTCCATCCTGAAGGTCGTGTAACTCATAGACGTAGTCCTGTATATATTCGGAGTATGGGTGCATGGTCCGCAGCTTATATACTTTTATGGGATTCCCGTTTTTACCAACCCTTGATAATGCGATCAAAGGACCATAAACGTTTTCATTTAAGGGAAGGGGTTCATTATACTTCCTTGCCTCAATACACAGCTGGTTTCCGATGAATGACTCCTGCTTAATTCTGAATCCTGCCCTGGAAAGTCTTCCCAGTGTTTCGGCACGCGAGAGTACAGCATTCTCACCGCGGGTAAGAAAAAGGTAAATCCCCCTGGTGAACTTAAGTTTTGGAAGTATCCGTTTTACAATGAAGTCGAAAAAATAATAGATATAATTTAACAGGGGAGGATATTTTTTCAGGAGTCTGTGTTTCCGCTGGTCTTTGGTCTCTACGCAGCAGAAGAAAAAACCTTTCACTGCAAGTTTGCTGTTCACGGCATTGAGGAAATCATCGAGTCTTTTTATATCATTGATCTTGTGAAGGTTGATTATATAATCATATTTCTCTTTGACCAGACTCGTAATATTAAAAGTAGTGGTAGTTGACAACACGGCAGTGTGATCAGTGAAATTACTGCAAGTCATTTTTAAGATTGCAAGGGCCATTTCTGAGCCGCACTCTTTTTCAATTGCACGGGCAATCCCCGGGTTTACTTCAACAGGTTCTTCCTTCCGTTCACCCTTCCCGTTCACACCCTTAACGAGGTCATACTCACTGGGCTTTTTATATGGCTTGTTTTTATCATACCCTTCATAATCCTGCACAACTGCCTTTTTATACGCCATATAGACCGACCCGAAAACCAGTTCAAGAAATGTTGCAAGCAAAGCTGTTCCAAGTACGATGGTTCTTGAATATTCAATCGCTCTTATACTGTACATTGCAAGGGCCGTGATTGAAACAGCAATAATATTACTTGTGAGAACCCTTGTGAAAAGTGTGCTGAAGTTGATGATCTTGCCACGGTTCATCTTCCCGTTGACAAGCGAGACGATGATCCACATCAGGGCCAGCCCGATGAAAAATGGGGTATGTGATGGCAGGTATAATCTCAGGCTCGCCGGTTTTGTCCATACCATAGCAAGAAACGATATCGTAAGTATGACAATATCTGCCAGGAGTGTTATTGCCCTGAATTTACGCTTTTCCATCGGTTAACTGCAAACGACTGGGTTGAGAATGCGAAGTAAAGAAAAAATTGGCGATTATATTCCGATATGACATATTTATCATGCATATGGTTGCTTTCGAAACGGTATGCGGCTTGCGCTTAGCGGTAAAGTTTGCCCTGCTCCCGGTATAGCCCCCTTCTTTGGTCCTTGGTAACCTATCCCCCAACCCCTTCCCTTCTGTCTAAGGGAAGGGGCGTAACTAGTTATATGTTACTGGTTTTCACCCTTCCCTTATTGTTTAAGGGAAGGGTTGGGGAAGGGTTAAGAAATAGATAGGAGATGAGCAAAAACCATGGGGACTTGTAGCCCTAGAATCCAAAAGTCACCCCCAGATTCACCGTATTCTTCCTCCCGAAAAAATACTCCGGACTCCACCTGGCATCTCCTGTTATATTACCCGCTGTAAATGAGAACCAGGTATAAAGATCGTTGATAACCTGGTAAGATGCCTTCAGCCCGTATGAGGTGTTATGCCACTGCACTGTTACCAGTGGAGGATTGCCGACACGATTCACACCGAGCTCCGTATAATCCGGACCACGTATAGCATCGAGAAAAAAGAGATTTATATCAAGGGTCCTTGCCGGACGATAATCAAAGGCTAGATACCATTCCCTCGAGTTATCTTTCAGATAATACCCCAGGTTATACCCCTGATCCTGGAAAGTAACAGTTGGTATATAATGCTGAAAAGCAAGAGGGTAGGTATAGGTGAATTCGGTGGTAAAAGATAGGTTCGTGACCGGAAGATCAGTCAATCTGAACCCCGCTTTCCAGCTGAAGAAGTTCCATGCATTCTTATCGGTAAACCGGCTCACCGAGAGTTCATCAATGAACCATGTGGCATAAAGATGAAGATGTCTGATCTGCCGCGAACTGACATCAAAGAACATCTGCGAATTCATGTTATCAATTCCGTCTGTAAGAGAATGATCGACCGACTTATAAAAGAAGAGAGGTATAAGGTAGGCCGGGTTGACAGTCTCATTATCGTAAACAATGCTGTTCCCGGCTGAAACGTAAAGATTATTGAAAGGGATGAAGGTGAACATGTTGGCGGCAATAAACTTGGGATGATACACTGCACGGTAGCTTGTACCGTAGCTGTTGGTTACCCAGTAAGATTTGGTGCTGTCGACAACCATTGAGTTCAGCCACCCGTGGAAATAGTTGAAATCAAACCATTTCACGGGAGAGATATGCAGCCTTAACTGGACAAACGAAGGGTTGTTTCCGCCGAATATATTTGCCCCGTTATAGTTATTTCCCCATTGCATATTATCTTTTACAAGTCCGGCGCTTCCCCATTTCCAGGAATAGGTCACTCCACCCTGCATCTCGCTGAAGTCATTGGTGCCCTTAATGTGCCCATCCACTCTCTGCGTAAGATAATCAGGCAGTCCGAGGAGTGGTTTCTCATGGTTATCGCGGAGAGAAGCATAGAATCCCCAATGCTTTATATATCCCCGGGCTTCGACACCGTTCCTGATGTAGGTTGCCTTCCCTGAGGAGTTCGAAAATATCTCTCCTCCAAGAATGGGATTTACCGTAAGCGAAAAAAGCGAATCCTGGTAATAGAACAGATCGTATCGCTTTGTCTTACCGTTTAGCCATTGCGCCTTTACGCCTTTGCGCCCTTCTTCATTCATCTCCTTCCCAAAATCTCTGATATAGAAGTCGAGCTCTTTCTGCTGCCTGGTATTAAGCTGTTCTTTTTTCCCTTCGGCCTCTTTCAGGCTCTGCGAAATGAACAGCCGTGAATAGGGTTTTACAGCTGAATTAATTGTAATTATCTGGTTATTTGCAAGTTCATCGAGNNGATTGAGGGACCTCCTGGCTGAAGAGATTTGTATTCAATACAATTATATTGAAAAGACAAAACAGGAAGAATCGTTTTTTTAAGTCAGGCATCTGAGATGATATATTGGCAAATATATAACTATTTGGTTATTTTACCCCCCAACCCCCATATAGGGGGCTTAATTCTATGAGGCGTTGCCCTGAACACAAAAATGATTTTTTGATTTTTCTGTTCATTTTTTGCTCACCCAAGAGCATATTACTTTCTTTGTCTTGACACAAAGAAAGTAACCAAAGAAAATTCAAGGCTGCAGAAAATTTTGGGGCTCCTGTTTTTCAGCTTGCACACGCAATACAACTCGTCGTCCTGCGTCCTCCTCAAACAGTATTGCTTACTAAAGGCCCTCCCAGCAAGCTTCAAAACAGTCGCTTTATCCCAAAATTTTCTAAGGCCGCTTAAAATCCAAAAGCAAGAATCATTTTGTGAAATTCTATAATCGGCGGCGGGTAGGCAACCCGGAAATGGCGCGAAATTTTGGCCAGACGGTAGNNGAGGAGCAAAAGAAATGAACAATTAGATTAAAAAAATTATCTTTGAAATCGTCTTCAAACAAAAAATATGCCTGAACCGGAAAACATATCTTCCAAAGAAGCAAAACCTCTTAAACACAACATTTCCGAACATAGATGGTATGCAATCTATACCCGGCCGAGAGCCGAGAAGCTGGTATTTGCGCGACTCGTTGAAGAAGGAATAGAAACATTCCTGCCCCTTCAGAAGACCTACAAGATGTGGAGCGACCGTAAGAAACTTGTTGAAAAGCCGCTTCTCTCTTCCTATATATTTGTCAAGACAAACAAAAAGAATTACCCGAGGGTTTATAAAATCGCGGGTGTCGTTAAATTCGTATCATTCGAAGGACAGCCTGTTTCTATTCCGCAGAATCAGATAGATAACCTCCGGTTGCTGATTAACAGTGATGCTGAAATTGAAGTCACCTCTGAGAAATTCGCCCAGGGCGATAATGTTGAGGTAATCAATGGCTCTCTTATAGGTCTCACGGGTGAGCTTATTAAAATCGGAACCAAAAACCGTGTTGTTGTCAGGATTGACAGGCTTGATCAGAACCTGATTCTAAAAATCCCGAAGAGTTTTTTAAGGAAAGTGTAAACCGTCAGGGAGTCTTGCTCCCTTCGGTCGCTTGTCTCAGAAGTCTCAGGATCCCAATGAAATCAGGAGATGAAGCAATCCAATCAGAGAATTGATCAATTTCCTAAATCTGGCTCCTGCTAAAAATTTTAAACGAGTTTTTGAAATAAAGCAAATACTCCATATATGGGTTACATAAAATATGTTACATAAAATATGCAATCGAAACAAAATCCAATTATTATATATGGCGTTGATTAATAATCTTTTATTTATTTTCTAACAGAACCTCAACTTGATTTTTAAGGATCGGAAGTTGTTTTAAGATTATACCCCAAATTATTACATCATCAACCATATCGTAACCATGAATTACCCAATTTCGTAAGTCGACTATCTTTCTTGCATCTTCAATCGGGAAGCCGGAATCTATTTTTATTATACGCCCGGCTGCTTCTCCAATAATTTCTAGTTCCCGCTCTATGGCTCGTTTTAATAGTTTATTGGTTTTATATGCGACAAAGTCTTTATTATCTCCGATATAATCATTAATTGAATCTATTGAAGTTTTAATATCAAACAAATACTTTTGTATTTCAAGCTGCATAAATCAACTGTTTCGTTAGATCAATACCCTTAATAAAAAAGGGGTTTGATAGAGAGTTTTCGGTGAGTAAATCAATTCGACGATTAAATAAATCTTGCAACTTGTAATGTAAATCAAAATAATTAGCTGTGTATTGGTCAAAGGAGAGGTTATCAAAAGAAATCAAAAAATCAATATCGCTGTTTTCATTGAATTTATCAGTACAGACTGAACCAAAGGCATACATCCTCCTTACCTGGTATAATTCACAAAGTTTCTTTAAGTCATTTATCCTGTCAATTAGAATTCTATTCATTATATCAGTATGAATTTGAGTCAAATATACAACTATTTCTAAAAACAGGGGAAATTGGTATAAACCTATTCATAAAATTGCCTGTTACAACATCTCAATAAAAGCTCCAGAAGATGAAAGTCTTGCTGTCCTGCGGTTCTGCAGTCTTGGGTCATGAAGGCTTAATTGAACGGTTCTTTTTTATCGGAAATTGCGCAAATTAATTGCTTGTTGATTACTAAAAGAAAGGCATCGGGTATCGAATATTGGGCCTCACACCTGACGCCTGTCGCCTCACGCCTAACGTCTTTGTATATATTAAAAAAGAGCCCTCTTCCAGGCTCTGACTTATATAAATCTCGTTCTTCCCCTGCGCCCTGTGCCCTGCGCTCTGTGCCATTACCCAAACGGCTTATCCCCGAACGGACTCGCAAAAGGAGTATCATTACCCTTGCTTCCACTACCCCTCGGAGGAGGGTTGGCAGGCTGACTCAGCATTTGCAGGGAAATAATATTATCAAGTGAAATCTTTACAATGATTGGTATTATATATCTTTTCTTCTTTAAAGTCGTTGTCATACGGATATGATATAATTAATATGAGATGACCATTTTTTTTGCCAGCCTGATGTTTTTATTGGTAACGCTTGTTATGTAAAAACCATTGTTTAAACTGACTGGTATTTCAACTGTTTCTCCTGTAACAAGGCTTATATTACTCTTACTGAAAACAACTTTCCCGTTTAAATCATAAATTAAAACAGTAGAATTATCTGCAAATCCGGCCAGATCTGTTTTTATAAATACATTTCCATTTGAGTACCAGCATGCTGTCTGATCTTTTGAAGGCACATTAACATCAGTTGGCACAGACATGTCAAACTCAACTGCCATATCGGTTATTGTACCAACANNACATTAATTGTATAATCTTTTGCCACTCCTATCCTGATGTTTAGCGGAACTGTTGTTATTTTGTCAGGGATGGGCAGTCCATTTATTCCGAAGCTTATATTATCTGAAACAGTATAAATTTGAGGCTTAGATTGATCTTCATTAAATAATTTATAAGCATCATAATCTGTATCAAAAGATGTTGTCGCATCATTAAAAAAGTAGACGATTGATTCGTCAGTGTAGCCTACTGCATCTGAGACATTAAACTTAAGATAAGGAAAATCAAAACTTCCTTTGGTTTCGTCGCTTGCCTTAGACCCCTTATAAAATGAGTTGGTTGTATATGTTCTACAAGATGCTGGAATGGTAACACTCTTTGACCCTGATTCTGATCCTGAATGAACAAAAAAGCCCTGCAGTGGAAGAACTATATTCGTTGCTCCATTAAGTCCTAAATTTGTAAAAGTATTCCAGGACATATACTGATTGTCCATTGTGAAATAGATGGATCTATCAATAAATCTAGGTGTTAAAATAAACATATTTGCATCTACTGCGCTTGTATATGGATTGCCAATAAGATTCCATCCCCTAATATTTGTATCTCCCGCTCCACAAGTTATACTGGAGTTCACAAAATCAGGAGTTGCGCCTCGTATGGTTGAGGAAGTAAAAGTTGCTGTTTGATCAGTTGTGACATAGACATTATAACCTTTTGAAGTCTGTAAGTTAACAAATCCTGGAGTTCCCCCATAACCGTCAAACCAGTTCCACCCTTGTGATTTATCTGTTAAAACTCGGTTTTCCATATAGTTTAAAAGGTTAAATGGATTATTTATATCTGTAGTTAGAGCAGCTAGGGAATATCCATTCGAAGGTGTGGTAACATAATGCCATTTGTAATTTGGGGTACCGCCTCCGGCTAGAAAGAGTTTAACAATGATAGGTCCTGAAGGTGCTGTAGTTGGTATAAAACTCGCAGATCCGGTGGCATCTGATTCAAGCAAGAATATGCATCCAGAACCAATAGTTGTGCCTCCTGTGACCGTAAGTCCTGCTTGAGGTTGGATAGTCAAAGAACTACGGTTCTCTAAAATAAGTACCGAGGCTGTTGGATAAAATAAACAACCCTTAGGAATTACTACTTTATTCTCATGTATTGTTGTTGGTACGGAAGCAGGAGAACCAAGCCAGTTCCCTGATGTTGTCCAAGTTGTGGTGGAAGCCGCCCCTGTCCATATATAATAAAAAAACTCATAGGCTCCAATATCTAGGGTTCCTATCCTCGATTTGCCTTCAATATCAGTTGATGGGGCAGTAATTCCGGAATATGAAGAAATACCTCCATCAACCAGAGGTGAAATTGCAGCATTAATATGGAGATTTGAAAATGGGGTAACAAAATTTGGACCAGTGTCAGCAACATTACTAGCACTTAGAGTTATATTTCCTCCGCCACTCGTACCCCCTGCCAAACCTCCCTGAATACCACAATTTGCAAGTTCCATGGAAGCTCCGGGAAAGATATTATATTGAGTTGTGTTTCCAAATAAAACGGTATTGACTATTTTTGATGCTAAAGGGTTTTCAGAGGTCAGACCTGTAGAATTGCCTACCACATCGCAATTAACAGCATTCCCAACACCTGAAAAGTATATACCAACAAAATTATTGTATATAACACAGTTTTTTAAAGAGACCCCATTAACTATATCTGAGATATAAACTCCTTCCCCTGAAGCATGGTTATAGATTAAAGAATTGCTTATTGTACCAGGATAAGAAAAGAACACCCCATACCCAGTTGTTGCAGAATTATTATAAATTTCACATCCAGTCACTGTTGCGTCTGCTTCGCCATCAAATACCATACCACCTCCATTTCCTGTCGCAGAGTTATCGTGAATTATCAGATTTTGCAAAGTAACATTTGCCCCAGTTGGCAACAGGTAGATTCCACCTCCGTCGCCACTAATATTACAATTACGTATTGTACTGTTCCTTATAGTAATGTTATTTCCATGAATGTAGATACCGCCACCCCAACCAGAATTATCATCACCAGCTCCACGTTCAATTATTGCATTATCAATGATCGATGTTCCTGTACTATGATCAAAAAGTATATTTTTCCAGGTTTCTCCATCTATAGGCACTCCATCTCCATCATTATCAGCAGAAAAAGTAATGATATTACCAGAACTCCCAACGGCGTAAAATGATCCTGTTGAGGTAATTGTAATTTGTGAAGTAGTATTGACAGCAAAAAGAGTGGTCCCGGCTCCAATAACCAATATTCCACCGGAAACACCTAATTGATCAAAATACACAGGGGTTGAACTACTTATGGTTTGGGTTCCGATTGTTAATGTTCCGGTATAGGGATCATCATAAAGACCAGTACCAGTAATTTGGCCAAAAACCGACACCGGAATAAGAATCAACAGGAATAAGAAATAGATAATTTTTTTCATTTCACAACAGGTTTTTTAAAAGACCTTACTTTCAACTCACAGGTTGCATTTACATCAATAATTTATTGCAACAATATACAATAAACCTAAAGTTATAAAAACAAAAGTAGGAAAATATTTAGGAAGAACAAAATCAGGGGAATATATTGAAAGGCAAAAGGCAAAAGTAGGGGTATGCAGCACGTGCAGTGGGTGGCATGCGGAAGAAATCAGGAATCAGAGATCAGAAATCAGGAACAACTTCCTACTACATACTTCTTACTGCTTACTCCTCAATGACTTACCAGGTCCCATGCTCAATCTCTTTATCTTACCAAACATCCATAACAATCTTCTATTATATTTATATCTCCACGCACCAGGTATAAAAGTTTTTACCAAATGTTCCTTTTTACCTCTTTTGCAATTCACTGCCACCCCCAGAAGCTGTTGTTGAGGCCATGGTTTATCATTCTCTATTCCCGAATCGCCACGGGTGATTAGCAGAGNNGTTATGATGTTCAGTCGTTATGTCGTTATGTCTTTCTTCCGTTATGCCGTTGAGCCTTTGTGCCGTTATGCCGCTATCAATACATACTATAATAGCTCCCCTTCCTGGTAATTCTCCTTTTGTTAGTGGTTTAATAACGACCCTGTCACCTTGCCTGAGGGTTGGAAACATACTGTATCCGGTTGCAGCCAGCTCAATTGAATTGCCTGAATCAAGCACTGCAATCACAATCCCTACATCTGCTTTGATGGAATTGTTATTAAGTTCAATATCTGATGAAAAAGTATCCAATATTTGTTATTTTGATTTATTTAAGTGAATGTACAAGTTTACGAAGAATTGTTGAAAAGTCGAATTTTG
>PMNJ01000093.1 GCA_003162595.1 Bacteroidales bacterium
AGATCGGCACTGTAAATTGCAGGCGATGCAGCTATTCCTTCTCTTTTACCGGTAAGTTCACGAAAGATGCGTCCAGTAAATAATGCAGGTAAAAAACCGGAAATCATAATCAGAATAACTGACAATAAACCACTCTTCAGCTCAATCATATAATTATAGATAAGACCAAATATTATATAAAATATTATAAGGAGTATAACTTTATTTCTTAATGAAATAGTATTCAGAAGGCTGATATTAATTCCTGAACCAACAGCAAGACCCGCCATTAATCCTGCAATTATCAGTCCGGTCAGCTGGTACATATTCCCCACCATAAGCTGAAGACTGAGAAGAATGATAATTTCAAACCCTGCTAGGGCTGACGCGCTAAAATACATTATAAGATTTTTTCTTTTTATTGTCAGTACAGGCAGTGCGAAGACGAAAAACATTAAGACTATTGCTGGAACCTTCTCACCCAGGTTTTTACTGAATTGATAAGATTGGGAATGTAAACAAGCTATCGGGAAAGCTGACCTGTTCTGTTTTATTCCATGATCAATCAGTGCAGCAACTTCATCCGACTTCCTTATTACAAGATCGTCCTCGAGGAAGTCGGAGCTTACATAAACATTTTTAATTTGTTTTTCCCCGACAAGTTTGCAGAATGATAAAGATAATGGTTTGTCGGAAGCTATAAAATACAGTTTGTTGCCTGCAACGGGTTTTACATTTTTGAAATTGGCTGCCAGACTATTATAAACTGATGAGTAAAGATTCAATGATTCTTTGTTGAAGTAATCGTCCCCGGGTCCTGGCGAACACATAAAAATACCCCCCGGTTTAAGTCGTTTTTTCACTCCGGTAAAGAATTCTGTGGTATAATATCTGTTGAGGAGCAATGTTGAGGGAGGGGGAACAAGCATAATTATAACATCAACTGTTTCTGTTGAGTTCCTGATATACCTGAAAGCATCCCTGTAAATTATAATTACTTTTCCGGGAAATTTATTGCCAGTGGATGTCTCATATTCGACAAGGGCCGGGTCTCTTTCAATATAAATGATGCTACTAACAGGATATTTTAATATTTCCGGGATATGGGACTGAGGTGAACCGGATATTAAAATTACCTTTTCGGGCGATTCACTCTGAAGCATAGCATAGTGAATATCTTCCTCTCTTTCAGTTGCATCATCTTTGTAGGCCAGTAGTCTTTGATTATAATAGAGGCTTTCTTCTCCTTTGTATTTACCTTTTGTTATATTGCCATAGGGCGTATCTTGAGTTTCGGTAACTTTAATACCAGGAAGTAAAATCTGTCGGAATAGTAAATCGGGATTCAAAAATATGATAAGAGTTGCCATTATAATTATTAAAAATTTAAACGAGGTCTTTGTTTTCTGATTATTGATATAATATGTCAACACTACATAACCGATTGACAATAATATTATCAGCATAAGTAATTTGTATGTATTCAGTAATCCTGATGTTAAAACCGCAGTTATTATACCTGCAGCTATTCCGCCGGCAGTTTCTACAGAAAATGATTTTCCAGGGATAAAATTATTTACTGAACCGGCTATTGTAATCAATTTTATGAATGTGAATCCCGATACCAGACAAAAAGGGATCAGTACAAGGAATGTATAGATTATTGCCTCCAGAAAAGAAAGAGTTTCACCTCGGATTAAAAACACACGTGACAGAAAAAGCATAAGGATCAGGGAAATGATCGGGCTGATTGAGAAAACAAGATTTATCTTTCGTACATCATTTAGTTTTGATCTGCCTGAAAGAGAGGATCCGATAGCTGATCCGATCAGCCATGATCCTAAAAATGAACCTGTTATCAACTCATATCCTCCGGTCACATTCATTATCTCCCGCATCAGCAAGAACTGGATGGAAGAGCTGACAAAACCGATAATGAAAAGGTTGGTTTTAATTTCGGTGGAGGTAAGTTTTTGGAATTCCTGCTTTTCAGGATAACTGACTATTTTAGTAAAAAACTTTCCATAGTAGCTCAGATGCCATATAAGATGAAACAGACCTGTGACAGCCATTCCAATTCCAAATTCAACATGCCACTTTAGAACTGTCTTAATAAAAGGAACGTTCCATTTATAATTAATCTGAAGTGCAAGGAACAAGCCTGCAATAGCTGTCAGAAGAAAGGCAGCAGCAAGAATTGAGTTCCAGAATTTTCTATGAAGCTGAAGTGAATAGTAACCGATCCGGTAGAAAAAGTAACTGATTAAATATAAGAGTATTGCTGTAAAACCAGTGCTAATGACATGATACATAGCTACTTTTTGTTATTCGACAAATCGAGTCTGTCTTGTGTATTTTTCGAAAGATTTTCTAGTTCCCATTGATTTACGCAGATTAAAAATATTGATCCGCGTCAATCTGCGCAATCTGCGGGAGAATTTTCACTTGCATGTATCTTAGCTGGACTACGCACTATTTATTATCTGTGTCTTCAAGAACGACTCCTTCATAGATAAAGATTTCTGCATCTTTCCATCCGTCCCAACCTAGTCCGGCTTTGTCTCTGGAAGTAAAACCAAGGAATTCCTCAACTGTCCATCCGTTTTCAATAGCGACCTGTGGAAGCATAGTCCCGGCTCTGTTATCCTTTTTAATATAAATCCCATGCTTACCTAAAACTATCTCTTTAATATTATTGATCTTTTTCAATGGTCCGATTACAGTTATTTCAATGTCTGTGTTCTTGTATTCACTTTTCGACAGCTGGGAAAAGCGTGGATCTTCAAAGGCAGAAGACAGTGCGGATTCCTGAACGACTTTATATAAAGGCTCTGATGAAATAAACCTGCCAATACAACCTCTTAAAGCGCCATTGATCTTCAGTGTAACAAAAGCGCCTAAAGGTTTTTTAAGATTTTCCGGTATGGACTTCTCATCTATAACGAAACTCTTTTCATCAAAAAGCCTTGAATGGATGCTGTTTCTGGCAATTTCAAAGAGTTGTTTTTTTTCTTCTTTAGTGAATGCAAAACTATTTTCAGTCACCTTAGAAGTCATATCATTTTGTTTTTTTTCAATCAATGCAATAGCATTATACCCGACAACCCTGTCTTTTCCACCATCAGGGGAATCGCCTGAATTAGTGTAATCTATAAGTTTAAATTCAAGATTACTGTTTCCTTCGGACAGGTATAGGAGAGCAAGTCCGGAGGTCCATCCGCACATACTCGTAACGAGACCGGGAATTTGTTTTGAATCATTTTTGCTGAGTGTGCTTAGAAAGGTATCAGGTTTTCCTGATAATATGCTCATAGCCGTTATCTTATCGTTTTCTACAGCGTCTTTATAATCGGGATAATGTGAGAAGTCGCTGCTGATAATAAAAAGATTTTCAGGCGTAAACCATGGCCTGAGAGCTTCGGCAATCTTCTTTACCGTATGTTCATCGTCGGTACCAATTATAACAGGGACGATCGAAGGAACAACTTTAAAATAATATTGCAAGAAAGGCAATTGATTCTCAATACTATGTTCCTGGATATGAGCGTTGATAGGAAAGTTGAACACTTTATTATTAAGAATGAGCTTGTTGGCAATATCTTTATTCACCGGAACTTTCCCCAGCGGTGTGATATAATCTCCACAATTGTATACTGAAGCGCCATCAAAATACATTACGTGACTTGACCCGATAATAAAGATATTTTTATATACAGCATTCTTCGGTATTGCTGAAAATGCTGCAGCAGCAGTTTTCCCTGAAAACTGATAGCCGGCATGAGGGCTGATTATTGCTCTGACATTCCAGTTGTCGGGCGATTTTTTGCAGTTTTCGAAAAGCACGGAAAGGCTTTTTGTAAGAGCTTCTTTGTCAGCCGGATAAAATTTACCAGCTGCATATGGCTGCCTGTCAGTCGAAACGTTCTGGGCAAATGTTTCCATGATAGTAAATATTGAAAGCAAAACAATGAATACTGTTTGCATGACTATTACAATTAATTGGCGTAATAAAGTTATGCCAAAAAATTGAAGAATTAATAGTTTATGGATAAAAGTTAGGTTGGGAAATTAAATAAGAACCATTGATTCTTTAATAATCTCTCCTCTGTCATCTGTACCGTATATTTTTATTCCCAGACTGACCGTGGGGACTCCTATCATATGTATAATAGGATGAAGTTCATCCTTAAGATCTTCAGCTTCCATATTATCATAATCCTCAATATTGAAGTAGAGATGAATCATCAGTGTATACTCACTATCTTTTATTGAACCCAGAGTCTGAACGATTTTCGCAAGCCAGATTGCTGAAGCGGTATTGAAGTATTCAAGATTGAGACGCAGGTTTGTAGTGGGCCTTGGATTTTTGATATATTCAGTAACCCATCTGAGAACTGCTTCATAAATGATTGCAGCATTCTCAGGGATTGATTTTCCGGACATGATAAGTTCACCTGAAGGATAATTTAAATCAACCTGGGGTGTTTTAGCAGTCGGTTCGATATATAAGTTTTTCAACTCCACCTTTTTATTCTATTATTTATTATAAAGTTATAAAAAAAACATATTCAAAAGTATAATAAGTTTTTTATTTTAATATTTTCTTTATCAAAAAGAACAGGTAGGTTGTCAAATAATTTACTATGTTGGTATAAACCATTGATTTTTGTATGTATGATCTATTGCCCTTTTTAGTCATGTTTTCTTGTAAATCAATATATTAAAATGTTATCTTTGCAACCTGAAATTTGTTAAGGAAAAAATGGAGATTATTCTTAAAGAAAAGATAAAAGAAGCTGTTAAAATTATCTATAATAGCGAGGTTAAAGACGATCTGATCCAGATTCAGGAAACAAGAAAAGATTTTAAAGGTGACTTTACACTAGTTGTATTTCCTCTTCTGCGTTTCTCAAAAAATACACCCGAAAAAACTGGTGAAACGATCGGACAATATCTTAAAGATAACTTCCTTTCAGTTTCGGGGTTTAATGTTATTAAAGGATTCCTTAACCTTGAGATATCAGACGAATGGTGGGTTGAATATTTCAAAAAAATATCAGCTGAAAAAAACCACCTTGAGAATTGTCAGGTTTCACACCCTGAAACTATCCTCGTTGAGTACTCTTCACCCAATACGAATAAGCCCTTACACCTGGGGCATATTCGGAATAATCTTCTTGGTTTTTCTCTATATCGTATTTTATCAGGCTGCGGACACAGGGTTATAAAAACAAATATTGTTAATGACCGTGGTATTCATATCTGCAAATCAATGCTCGCCTGGCAAAAATTCGGAAATGGTGAAACTCCCGAGTCTTCCGGTATGAAAGGAGATCACCTTGTTGGTAAATATTATGTTTTATTCGAAAAGAATTATAAGGAACAGGTCGAGAAACTTGTAAAGGATGGCACTGACGAGGCGGAAGCTAAAAATTCTGCCCCTCTTATGAAAGAGACAAGGGAGATGCTTCTGAAATGGGAATCAGGTGATGAAGAAATCGTCAGGTTATGGAAAATGATGAACTCCTGGGTATATGCCGGATTTGATGAAACTTATAAAAAGCTCGGAGTTGATTTTGATAAGATCTACTATGAGTCAGATACATATAAGGTAGGGAAAGATATTGTTCTCAATGCATTAAAAGAAAAGATTCTTTACAGGAATGAGGATAGTTCAATTTGGGCCGACCTGACTCCGGATGGACTGGACCAGAAGCTTTTGCTTCGTTCTGACGGTACTGCAGTTTATATGACGCAGGATCTGGGGACTGCCGTAGACCGGCATAAAGAATTCAATTTCGACAAGAACATTTATGTGGTAGGAAATGAACAAAATTATCATTTTCAGGTACTTAAGGCTCTTCTCAAAAGAATGGGTTATAGCTGGGCAGACGGACTTATTCACTTTTCCTATGGAATGGTTGAGCTTCCTGAAGGCAGGATGAAATCGCGCGAAGGAACCATCGTTGATGCGGATGACCTCATAAAAGAGATGCAGCTTACAGCCATGGAGGTCTCATTGGAACTAGGCAAGCTATCTGATTTTTCGGATGAAGAGAAGGAAGATATTTTCAGAAAGATCGGTATGGGAGCTCTTAAGTATTATATTCTTAAAGTGGATCCTCGTAAAAATATGACATTTAATCCTGCTGAATCAATAGATTTCAATGGAAATACCGGACCATTTATTCAATATACTTATATCAGAATTAAATCGGTATTCAGGAGAGCAGAACAGATGGGCATTAATTCCGGAAATATATCGTTTTCGGGGTCAAAAACAGGACCCAAGGAAATTGAGCTTATAAAATTATTGCGTAAATTCTCCGAAACGGTATCTGATGCTGCGACAGGCTATAGTCCTGCTTTAATCGCAAATTATTGCTATGACCTTTCGAGGGAATATAATCAGTTTTATCATGATTTTTCTATACTCGGCGAAGCTGATGAAGAGATTAGAAATTTCAGGCTGGGATTGTCAAAGGTAACAAGTGAAATTATATATACTGGCATGTGGCTGTTAGGAATTGAAATGCCTGAAAGGATGTAAGAAAGTCAGAAGCCAGAAGTCAGAAGCCAGAAGATGTATTTTTTGCTTCGGACTTCCGACTTCTGTCTTCGGACTTACAATTTAAAAGTTAAATTATTATATCGAAAATCATATGTTTGAAAATTTAAGCGAACGGCTGGAGAAATCCTTTAAGCTTTTAAAAGGACAGGGCAGAATATCTGAGATAAATATTGCTGAGACACTTAAGGAAGTTCGCAGGGCATTGCTTGATGCAGATGTTAACTTTAAAATAGCTAAACAGTTCACTGATACTGTCAAGCAGAAAGCTATTGGGCAGGAAGTTCTCAATTCGGTTAACCCGTCGCAGATGATGGTTAAAATAGTTCATGATGAACTGGTTGATCTGATGGGTGGTGATAAGACTGATCTTAATATAAAAATAAATCCTTCAATTATACTTATCGCCGGACTCCAGGGTTCCGGCAAAACAACTTTCAGCGGGAAACTTGCCAAATGGGTAAAAACAAAACGGGGAAAGAACCCCTTACTTGTTGCCTGCGATGTATACCGGCCTGCTGCAATAGAACAATTAAAAATAATNNGAGGTTCCGGTTTATACTGAAGACGGAAATCTGAATCCGATCGTAATTGCCCGTAATGCTGTGAAAGAAGCAAAAAAGACCGGGTACGATCTGGTAATTATTGATACCGCCGGCCGTCTGGCCATCGATGAAGAGATGATGAAAGAGATTTCATCCGTTAAGGATGCTGTAAATCCGCATGAAATACTTTTCGTCGTTGATTCCATGACTGGTCAGGATGCTGTTAATACCGCTAGGGAATTCAATGAGAGGTTGGATTTTGACGGTGTTGTATTAACAAAACTCGATGGAGATACAAGGGGAGGAGCAGCTCTTTCAATTAAATCGGTAGTCAACAAACCAATCAAGTTTGTAAGTTCAGGAGAAAAGATGGAGGCTATTGATATCTTCTACCCTGAAAGGATGGCTGACAGAATTCTGGGAATGGGTGATATAGTTTCTCTTGTTGAAAAAGCTCAGGAACAATATGACTCCGAAGAAGCCAGAAAACTCCAGAAGAGAATCTCAAAAGACCAATTCGATTTTAACGATTTTATCACTCAGATCCAGCAGATAAAAAAGATGGGAAATGTTAAGGATCTGATGGCAATGATCCCGGGAGTTGGAAAAGCGGTAAAAGATCTGGATATAGATGATAATGCATTCAAAGGTATCGAAGCAATTATAAGAAGTATGACAGCTGAAGAGAGAACTAATCCTGTCGTCCTGAATGGAAGCAGACGGAAAAGAATTGCAACAGGAAGCGGAACAACTGTGCAGGAAGTGAATAAACTTCTGAAGCAGTTCGATGAAACCAAAAAGATGATGAAAATGATGACAAAAGGTGGAAATGTTGCCAGACTCATGGGCAAAAAATAATATGTTACATGTATAAAATTATTGATGGTAAGAAGGTAGCCTCTGAAATCAAAAAGGAAATTGCTGAAGAAGTAATAAAACTTAAAGCAGCAGGAAAAAAAATTCCACATCTCGCAGCTATTCTTGTAGGTAATAATGGTTCAAGCGAAACCTACGTTGCAAATAAAGTCAAGGATTGTAATGAAGTCGGTTTCAAATCAACACTGATCAGATTCTGGAATGAAGTTGAGGAAACTGTTTTACTCGGAAAAATTGCTGAACTAAATAATGATCAGGACGTTGATGGTTTCATTGTTCAATTACCATTACCTGCACATATATCAGAGAATAAGGTAATTGAAGCTATTGACCCCCGAAAAGATGCAGACGGATTTCACCCGGTTAATATCGGGAAGATGGTTATCGGCCTTTCCGGATATCTGCCCGCAACTCCTTATGGAATCGTAGAACTTATAAAAAGATATAGCATCGAAACTTCAGGAAAAAACTGTGTTGTAATTGGTCGAAGTAATATAGTTGGCCGGCCTGTAAGTATTCTGCTCTCCCAGAAAGGAATGGATGCTACAGTTACTGTTATTCACCGCCGTACAAAAAACATAAAGGATATTGTCAGAAACGCTGATATTATTATTGCCGCAATCGGTTCTCCGGCTTTTGTCAAAGAAGATATGGTCAAAGAAGGTGCGGTAGTTATAGACGTGGGGACAACACGCGTTATAAGTCATGAGACCAAATCGGGATTTAAACTTGTAGGAGATGTGGATTTTGAAAAGGTAGCCCCAAAATGTTCTTATATTACCCCTGTCCCGGGAGGTGTAGGTCCGATGACAAGAGTTTCATTATTGCGTAACACTCTGATGGCAGCAAAGAAAATTTGAGCTTTAATAACCAGGTTCAAAATTTATTTTGAAGAAAAATCCACTCCTGTAAAATAGAGGTCAAATCCTCCCTTTCCACCGGGTCTGTTTGAAGAAAACATTAAAAATTTATTTGTGAAATCAGGATCAAAACCGATGACTGGTCTGTATTCATCATATGATGTATTTATGCGGGGACCAAAGTTAAGAGGAGAGCTCCATTTTCCATTTTTTAGAATCGAATAATAAAGATCATAACCGCCAATTCCACCCGGACGATTGGATGAAAAAACCATTATATTTTTGTATATGAATGGACATTTATCTTCAAATGAACTATTAATACTATCTACTCTTGCAGGCAGTGCATAATCAAGATTAAACCATGATGTCAGATCCTGTTCTGCCGGTTTAACGAGGGAAAAAATGTCAAAGTTTCCATCCTTGTTTGACGAAAAATAGGCAGTATCCTGGCCAAAATTGAAACAGATATATGCATCATCATAACCTGTATTCATAAGCTTAATTGGGAATGGACCTGATACATCAGGAAGAAATGAGCCGGATGCCGGCTCATTCTTAAGATAAAAAAAATCAAGGTTTCCTGCTGCATTTACAGAAGAAAGCAAAAGATATTCATAGCCGTCAACTGTGCTGAAGAGTCTGTAGGGTCCGAAATCATTCCCGGGCGTTACCGCTTTCCCTATTAGTTTGTCAAGAAATGCGTCAGTAATCATTTTAGATCCGAATCCAAAAACGCCGGTAGTCTGATCGAACAAATATGAAATACTCCCCTGTTCGAGATCAAATTGCCCGCCAGTACTTTTCCTGTTGCTTGAAAAGATTATCGGCAGAGAATTACTTATCTGGTATAAGGCAATGTTATAATCATCATAGGACGAATTGATATCAGCTATATTAATAACTGTATCGGGGAATGTTCCCTGAGGATACTTTATGGGATTTGAAGTTTTTTTGCAGTTATTGAAACAAATTAAAATAGGAATGACACTCAATGCAACTGTTACAATATTGATAAATCCTGATTTTTTCATGCAGATGTATTTTAAGGAATGTATCAATACAAAGATATTAATATAAAATGAAAAACCGGGAGGTCGCCCGGTTCTTCGAAGGTAGAATTTAGGTTAATTCTAGGGTAAATAGGGTATGATTTTTTAAAATATATCTGTTTTACAAATAATAGATGACTATTTTGGACTACAGGTTGCGTCTGATTTATAAAAAAAATGACAATAAGTGCATTTTAATTATACGTACTTGTTTATCAAATGGTTAAAAAAAAATTAAAATGTTAATAATTGAGCAACCATGAAAACATCCTTATTAAAAATAGTATTAATTTTGTAAGCATATTTTTGTAAGCTATGGAAGATGATAAGAATGGGTTTTCCTATGAGGAAGAGGTGAAGCACGCAGTACAGAAGTTTGAGAAAATGAAAAAAAATAATGAAAATTATTTTTTTGATGTTATTGAATTTGAGACGATTATAGATTATTATATTGAGAGTAATAACTCGATAAAGGCATTTGAAGCAGCTACATTAGCAAGTGAACAGCATCCGCATTCAGTTTCTATACAGCTAAGAAAAGCCAGGGTACTGCTCGATAAAGGAAGAGCCGTTGAAGCCTTACGGTTACTTAAGAAACTGGAAAACATTGAGCCGGGCAATCATGAAATATACATAGCCAAAGGAACGGCTTTCGGCATGCTTGGGGACATTCAGGGTGCAAAAAAAATGTTTGATTATTCTCTGACTCTGGATACCGAAGATGTTGAAAACATCCTTTTTGCGATAACTTCAGTCCTGCAAAATCTTAATTATTATGAGCATCTGATTCCCTACATGGAGAAGCTTATCGAAATGGAACCCGAATTCAAAGCTCATCTTTATGATATGGCATATGCATATGAGAAGATAGAGGATTATGAGAACAGTATAAAATACTATCTGAAATATCTTGATGAGGAACCATTTTCTGACAGCGCCTGGTACAATCTCGGAATAATCTATAATAAGCTTGAGTCATATGATAAAGCGATGGAAGCTTATGATTATGCACTCGCAATAAATTCTCAGAATACTTTTGCAATATTCAATAAAGGGAATATTCTCAGCAATCTTGAAAGATATTCGGACGCAATTCCGGTTTATCATGAATACCTTGAAAATGAGCCAGAAAGTTTTGAAGCCATGACTTATCTTGCAGAATGTTACGAAAAAGTTGGTGAGGTCGTAATGGCGCGCAAGTATTACCAGGAGGCGATAGAACTTGCCCCTGAGTTTGCAGACCCATGGTTTGGACTGGGTGTAATTGCACTTAATACCGGAAATACCGATGACAGTCTTATCTTTTTCAGGAAAGCTGTCCGTCTCGACGATGAAAATCCCGAAATATGGTACTTACTGGGCAAAGCGCATTATTCTAAAGGGGAGAAAAAAGCAGCACTAAGATGTTTCAGGGAAGCACTTAAACTCGATTCATATTATGATGAAGTCTGGGCAGACCTGGGGTCCATTATTCTTAAAGACGGACTTGCCGTGAAAGCCCTTCCGTACCTCGAACATGCTTACAAAGTAACCGGTGATGTACCGGGAATTAACTATTTGCTGGCAGCATTTTATCTGCATACAAGAAGTAATGAAAAAGCTCATCGCCACCTTTCGCTCGCTTTAAACCTGGATAAAGAACTCTTCACTGAGTTCGCGGAGATATTTCCACCGGAACTCTATACAAGGAAGATTAAGAAACTTCTCGAGACTAATAATCTCATTTAAAATTTTATTTAAACTTACTACATATGATGCAGATGCTTCCGTTTATTCCTGAAAGGCCGCTAAAGCCCAGAAATTCAGGTATCACAATGGTAATGGATAAAGGATTAAGTATAAGGGAAGCAGAAGACTTTATGTCGGTTGGAAGCGAGTATACAGATTATGTTAAACTGGGCTTTGGAACGTCTCTTATAACACCGGGTTTTGAAAAGAAAATAGCCATTTATAAGAAAGCAGGCGTAATACCGTACTTTGGTGGCACCCTTTTCGAGGCATTCATTGTGAGGGATATGTTCAATAAGTTCGTTGATTTTCTTGATAAAAACGAAATTGAAATAGTTGAAGTATCCGACGGGTCTTTTGACATTGAGCATAAGAGAAAACTGGAGTATATTTCAAAACTTACCGAAAGAGGTAAAGTCATTTCAGAAGTTGGTTCAAAGAAAAAGAATGTTGTATATAGTCCGGATGAATGGGTTGCTATGATGAAAGCTGAATTAGGTGCAGGATCGGTTAAGGTCATTGCCGAAGCTCGTGAATCGGGTACTACAGGAATTTATAATGAAGACGGCTCAATAAACAATAAGATTATAATCGGCATAGCCGAACATGTTAAACTGGAAAATGTGATATGGGAAGCTCCTTTGAAATCGCAACAGGCCTGGTTCATTACGAATTTTGGAGCAAACGTTAATCTTGGAAATATTGCACCGCACGAAATTATTCCATTGGAATCACTACGGCTGGGACTTCGCGGAGACACTTTTTTTCAGTTTCTGCCTGAAGAATTGAAACAGTAATTAAAAGATATTGTAGTTCATTTGGCTAATATATACCCCGGAAAATGAGAAAATTTGGTCTCATTGGATATCCTCTCGGTCATTCTTTCTCAAAGAAATATTTTACTGAAAAATTCCTTACTGAAAATATCAGTGATTGCTCATATGATAACTACGCACTGAAAAATCTTGATGAATTCAGGGAATTAGTTGCTTCAGATGATGAACTGAGCGGACTGAATATCACAATACCATACAAGTCTGAAATAATCCGGTTTTTAGACGTTATTGACTCTGAGGCTGAAGAGATCGGCGCTGTAAATGTTATTAAGATCCGGAGAACTGACAGACAAATGAAATTATATGGATATAACAGCGATATAACAGGTATCAGAGATTCTCTTCTCCCAATTATTGAAGATAATGTCAGAAATGCTCTGGTTCTTGGAACCGGAGGAAGTTCCAGAACTGTTTGCCATGTGTTAAAAAAATTTGGATTAAAAGTGGATATGGTCTCGAGAGAAAGAAAACCGGGTGTATTGATTTATTCAGATATCGATTCAGGAATTATTGACAACACTCAGCTGATAATTAATACCACTCCCCTTGGAATGTTCCCAAATACCGAAGGCAGACCGGAAATTAATTACAGAAAGCTTAATAGCAGGCACATTTTATTCGATCTTGTTTATAATCCTGAGATTACAACTTTTCTTAGAATGGGAGCGGAGCAGGGATGTTCGATAATAAGTGGAATCAAAATGCTGCATTCCCAGGCTGAAAAAGCCTGGGAAATCTGGAATAATGACAGTCTGTAAATACTCTTTTTTGGCCTGTGAATCATAGATAATTTTCTAACATTTCTGTTATTTGACTTATTTTGATAGGTTTAGACAAATAACCGTCACAACCGGCTGTTTCAGCTTCCATCTTGTCAGGACTCATTGCATATGCTGTTTGCGCAACGATTGGCAGATCAGGTCTCTTCTTTTTGATCAGTTTAGTTGCCTCGTACCCATTTAAAAGGGGCATTTTAATATCCATCAATACGAGGTCAATAGAAGAATCAGTTTCACAGAGACTTACAGCTTCGAGCCCATCTTTTGCCCATAAAACACGGATATTCATTCTTGTTAATAAAATTTTTAAAAAATCAAAATTTGATTGTTCATCCTCAGCAATCAAAATTGTTTTGCCTGCATAGTTTTTCATCTTGGTCAATACTTTATTCTCTTGTTTAATTTCTTTTCTGTTATTATCCGGTAAAACAGGAATAGTGAAATAGAACACTGATCCTTTTGATGGTTCAGACTCTACCCAAATTCTTCCACCCATTATTTCAACAGTCTTTTTGGCTATCGACAAACCGATTCCCATTCCTCCGAATTTTCTGGTATGTGTATCATCAATTTGCCGGAATATATTAAAAATAGCATCGTGATGCTTTTTGTCAATGCCGATGCCCGTATCCTTAACATAGAATTGAAAAAAATTATTCCCGGCGTTATTAATTTCATCAAAACCAAATTCAATATATCCTTTATCGGTGAATTTAAGGGCATTCCTTAACAACTTCAACAGAACCTGTTTTAATTTGCGGATATCTGTTACCAGATAATCCCGGTTTTCAACACCTTCTAAATTAAGGATTAATTCAATCCCGGCTTTATTTTCATTGAGCTTTTCCCCATGAATAATATCTTTGACTTCCTTCAATACTGATACTATATCGGCTTTTTCAAGTTTAATCTTTGTCTGTCCAGTTTCAATCATTGATGTATCAAAAATATCCTCTACCAGACTCAGGAGATGCTGTCCACTTTTCAGGATAATCTGAGAATAAGAGATCGTATTATTATCAGGACCTGAATCCACCATTAAACCTGAAAATCCGATTATGGCATTTAATGGTGTCCGGAGTTCATGAGACATATTTGCCAGGAAAGCTGATTTAAGTCTGTCGCTCTCCTCTGCTTTTTCTTTTGCAGTAATAAGTTCAAGCTGAAAACGCTTCTTTTCAGTGACATCGTTCGATACAGATAGTATTCCCTGGGTCCCATCGGGCAAATTTATCATAGTTTCATAAAGTTCTATTAAACAAGATGTTCCGTCTTTTTTAATATTCTTAACTTCATGTATAATTGTTTTCCCCGATAGAATTCTTGAGATGTTGTCTTCTATTTCATTATCAATCCGTGGTGAAGCAAATATTCTTATATTCTTCCCGATTAATTCTTTTCTTGAATACCCCAACGTTTCACAAAATGAGGAATTAACCTCAATTATATTGCCTTTCTCATCAATAAGGATAATGCCGGCAGGTGATAATTCAAACATTTTCCTGAATCTTTTTTCGCTCTCAATAAGTGTTTTTTCAACTGCTTTCCTTTTATTCTCTTCTTTGAGTACAGAACTTGCTTTGAGTGCAAGATAAAAGTAGGTGCCGATTACTAAAATGATCAGGGCAGAGATAATCAGAAGACGGTTACGGAATGACGCGAGAGTTGCAAATACTTCCCTTTCAGGAGTAAAAATTAGTATTGTCCAGAATGTATTCCCAAGAGAAACCCGGAAATATGATGCAAATGTTTTTATTGTTTCTGCGTGAACATAAGCAGTATCTTTTGTGTAACAAATAGTTGTACCCTTCTTTTCAATTAGTGATTTATTAAAAAGATCAAGGACCGACTTGTTTTTATTATATGTTTCCAATATGGATTTTCCGGTATGACCAGGAATCGGATCGAAGAGTTCAACACCATTTTCACTGATCATCCATCCATAGCCATTTTTCCCGGTTTTTATTGTTTTAACGAATTTCTCACCAAGATTATCAATAGGTATCAGGATTGCCAGACTTCCCTTATATTCGTTTCCTGAAATTATAGGAATATGATATGCAATTGCCCTCACACCCTGGACTGACATAAATACATCACTTACAGTAGGTTTGTGGGTCTCAATAACAGCTTTAACATGTTTCTGATTTGAAATATCCTGTCCGATGACAGCCTGATTATAAGGAAATGTAAATTTCAGAATTCCTTTTGAATCTACCACAGTTATGGCTGCAATCTGATCAGAGTGGTCAATATAAAACTCAGTCAGTAATTTTTTTCCTATATCGTTCAATTCTGAAATAAAACTGATTTTTGACAGGCCAGAAAGCTCACTCTGGTAGTAATTTAAAAAACTTTCAATACCAAGCGAAGCCTGGTTTGCAAGAGCAAACTGCTGATAATTAAAATCATTCAGGGTTTTATCCTTAACATCCTTATAAGCTGAGCAGAAAAGGTAAGCAAAAATTGCAAGTAGTATTGGTACAAAAAGAAACCGTTTAGATAGTTTCATGAACTCAGTCAAATGAAAAAAATCCTTAATACGATTCAAATCAAGAGCAAATATCAAGAAAATAATTGAGGATTGCTATTCTTAATTCTTTGTTGCGGATTTTCTTCTCATCCAGTATCGCGGATCGCATTCAATACATTCCTGATTCCAGTAACCGGGAGTCACAAATGATCCTTCCCTCGTTTTTAACTGCCTTTCATAAATTGCGAAGACAGGATTAAAGATAAGTTCAGTGACACCAATCGTATATTTAGGTTCTTCACCCGGCTCAGATGGCTCCTTCATCTCTTTTACTTCCAGGTTATTGAAACTTAACAGGTCGCTCAGGAAAGCGACCCTTTCAAGAGTGGCTCCAGTCTCGATAATCGTACAACGAATGCCATCTATTTCTCCAATAATATGTTTCGCATTATTTAGTGCCATATCTTCTAATTTTGTCTTGTTGTCTTGTCGTCTTGCAGTCTTGCAGTCTTCTCTATGCCCTGTACTCTGTACTCTGTACTCTGTACTCTGTACTCTGTACTCTGTACTCTGTACTCTGTACTAAGAGGTCTGCCAGCTTAGACTCCGAAGCTTAAATTTTTTATCATCTCAAAAATAATACTGGCAAATCCTGTAACAACTATCCCAGCGACACAGAGCCCCAGCGCAAAACGTGTAAAAAAATCACTTTTGAATGTGGTAATAGGTGTTTCGTTTTTGTTAATGAACATTGCCTTTACAACAAGGAGATAATAAAATAAGGAAATTATTGTGTTCAGAACAGCAATCAGGACCAACAGATAGAATCCTTTCTGCGCAGCTGCAGTGAATAAAAAGAATTTTCCGAAAAATCCAGCAACAGGAGGAATTCCGGCAAGAGAGAACAATGCCAGAGTCATTATCAGGCTAAGTTTCGGGTTTGTATGATAAAGACCATTATAGTCATCGATGTTTTCCTTTCCGGTTGCATTTGAAATTGCTGTTACCACTCCAAAAGCGCCCAGATTTGAAAAAATGTAAACCAGGATATAGTAAATTACTGATGCCATACCAAGCTGATTTCCCCCAATCAGGCCTAAGAGAATATATCCCGCCTGCGATATCGATGAAAATGCAAGGAATCGTTTCAGGTTCTGCTGACGGATAGCAAAAAGATTACCTATTGTCATTGTTAGAATAGAAGTAACAAAAATCGTTTTCTGCCAGGTTGCAATTATAACAGGAAATACAGTGAATAAGATAATTATTAAAATAAACACTGCCGCCCCTTTTGATATAACAGATAGATATGATGTTATATTTACTGGCGAGCCTTCATAAACATCGGCTGTCCAGAGATGGAAAGGTACGATTGAAATTTTAAAGGCCATGCCGGCAAAAAAGAAGATGAAACCTAGTGTCTGCAGATCAGTATTACCAAAATGCATGGCAACCTCGCTGAAATAAAGGCTGCCTGTAGTTCCATAAATCATGGATAAGCCGTATAGCAGAACGCCCGATGATAATGCAGATGACAAAATGAGTTTAATACCTGCTTCGGCAGATTTGTTTTTATAGCGATCGAAAGCGGCAAGAGCAGCTATAGGAATAGTAGCCAGTTCTATTCCTATATAAAATATTAAAAAATGACCCGCAGAAATCATAAAATTCATTCCGATCAGAGTCGAAAGAAGCAATAGAAAATATTCACTTATTTTTTCTGAATTCTCTTCTTTCTTGAGCCATGTAACAGACTGAATAAATATAAGCAACACACCTATATTCAGGATATTCTTCATAATAAGCCTGGTTCCCGTTGAAATATACATACCTCCAAAGAGTGATCCTGTAGGGGATGGCAGGAAGCCTATTATCGTTATTGCTCCGAAAAGGATTATTGAAAAAAGACTTATACTTCTCTTTTTATCCGGATTCCAGAATATCTCAGCAATCAACACTGATAGAGCTGCAGCAATCAGCAGCAGTTCATGACGCATTATTAAAAAAGTACCTGAGCTCATATAATAATATTATCCAAAACATTTATAAATAGACTCTTCAAAATGGGTTGAGAGATAAAATCTTTTCAATAATAGGATGAAGACTTGTTCCAATCATAGTTGATAGCCAGAATGGTGCCAGCCCGATTGCAGCTACAGATCCTATAAGAGTTACCGCTGAAATCTTTTCAAACCATTTTGCATCGGGCATATGTTCAAAATGCTCATTTGTATTTGGACCGAGTAACAAAATTGCTATTACTCTCAATATATATACTGCAGTTATAACTATGGAAGAAACTGCCAGTATGGTCACGATCCTGTAAAAGAGTTCAGGATGCTGGAAAGCGCCTACGAAAATTGTCATTTCTGCAACGAACCCACTAAGGCCCGGGAGTCCCAGTGAAGCCAGACCCGCAATAACATAGCAAACAGACAGGAATGGAATAATCTTCATCAGTCCACCCATCTCGTTTATCATTCTTGTATGTGTTCGTCCATAAAGCATCCCGATAAGAGCAAAGAACAATGCTGTCATCAAACCATGAGAGATCATCTGGATTATTGCTCCGTTCATAGCTGTCTGATTCATCATCAGTACAGCAAAAAGGACAAGTCCGCAATGGCTTACTGAAGAGTACGCATTTATATATTTCAGGTCCTTCTGGGCAATTGCCCCGAATGCTCCGTAAATGACACTGATTGAAGTAAGTATAATAAAGATCCAGGATAACTCATGAGCCGCCTGAGGCATAAGAAAAATAGCCACCCTGAAGGCGCCATAGCCTCCCAGTTTCATCAGAACTCCGGCATGTAACATCGAAACAGCCGTAGGAGCGGAGGCATGACCGTCAGGNNGTATGAAAAGGGAACAATGCTCCGAGAACGCCGAATCCCACAAATGTCAGAGGAAAGAATATTCTCTGGGCGGGCAAAGGAATCACAACCTTTGAGATCTCAAGAATGTTAAATGTGAGCCGGCTTCCATCAGGGGAAGAATTAAAATATATTCCGAGGATACCCACAAGAAGCAATGCTGATCCACCCATAAGCATGAGTGTCAGTTTCATTGCCGAATACTCTTTTGGACCGGTACCCCAGATTCCTATTAACAGATACATCGGTATTACGGCCAGTTCGTAAAACAGGAACATGGTAAATAGGTCGATAGAGATAAAAAAACCGAAAACACCGGTAGCAAGGAGGATCAGGGATACAAAAAATTCTTTACGGAGAAACTCAACTTCCCAGGAGGCAAAGATCCCGGCAAAAACAACCAGTGACGTCAGTGTTATCATTGCAACGGATATTCCATCAACACCGACAGAATAATGAATATTAAGACTTTTAAACCATAAATAGTCTTTTACAAATAACATCTCATCATTATTTCCGGCATGGCGGGCTGTAAGATAAAGGATCACCAGACTTATAGCCATAAGTAACTGCAGGCCCATTCCGAAAGCCGAGACCAAACGAACCTGCCGTGCATCTTTTAGAAGCAGGATGGCGGTGATTGTTAAGACCGGAATTATTACAAACAGTGATAAAATATCCATAATTAAAAGTCTTTTTCTTTATTATCAGTTATTTCCACAGGTATATAAATAATATCGCCAGCATGATCGCCCCGGTTATAAAAACAAAGGCATATTTCTGTATCTGGCCCGATTGAAATCCTCTTATCCTGAATGAGACACTTTGAGTTACATTCGCAATCCCATTCATTGCGGCATCAACAACATGGCGGTCGAACCATGCAACCGGTTCTGCAATGCATCTGAAGATGATCTTTTTTGTTATAAAGAGATAGAGTTCATCTATATAAAACTTATTGTAAACCCATTTATAACTATACTTAAATGTCGAAGCCAGCTTATCTGGAATTGTGCTCTCTTTCCTATACATTAAATATGCAATTCCTATTCCCAGTAAGCCTATCAGCACAGAAGGGATTGCTATCACCAATTCGATTTCACTTTCGAAGGTCTTTCCATCGGATGTGACCAGTTTATTAAAAGGAATAAAGCCTGTGACCAGGCAACCGACTGCAAGAACAATTAACGGAATAGTCATTGTTGCAGGAGCCTCATGCGG
>PMNJ01000079.1:0-2299 GCA_003162595.1 Bacteroidales bacterium
GTTTGGCTTCAATTTAACCCTCAATCCGGGCATGAGCAAGCAGGAAGAAGACCTGCATTAACTCTTTCTCCAAAAGCATATAATCAAAAGGTTGGATTAGCTATTTTTTGCCCTGTAACAAGCCAGGAAAAGNNAGGTTATTAATGAAGTAATTGAATTATTAAGCACTTTAGTATCTTAAAACAATATTATCATTTTTTATCTACAATTGCAGATCCGGAAGGTCTCAAGAAAAATTTTGAGCAAAGGAAGACAGGAAACGATTTATCTCATAATTATGAAAAGAACTAAGTTTTTAAAGAAGGATTCTGGTTTATCTGCTGAAGAAGTAGCTGCGGGGGAAAAGGGCATTAAGAAGAATCCGAAACTTTACCCGATCCCTGATGAAGATAGTTTCATCCCACTTCAGGAAGACTCAGAGGAGATAAAATATAACACCAAGAAAAATATATCCTAGCTTAAGGTCATGAAAAGTAATTTATTAATACTTTCCCTTTTACTTTTTTCAGTTAGCTTGTTAAATGGGCAAACAATAAAAGTAAAAGAACCCGAATTTTCAGGAACTGCCATTTTTGTAAACGACACTATCGGAGATGGTATTTTACTGGAACAACAAACTGCAACAATGGGTAAAGTTAAATTGCGTTCAAAGGAAACATCATTAGAAGTTAATTCTTGCTGTTCCACTGTTTTTGCCGACTCAATTAATTCACAATTTATTGTTCGTGTTTCAGATAATTCAATTAAGCCAGATGATGTAATTAGTGTTCTTAAGATGAATATTGAAAACAGCAAAAGAAGCTGGAAATTTTCAAAACCCGAAACCGTAGAGTTCAAAGCTGTAAAGTATGGGACCAGTTCGTACTTACTTATTGTTCCAAAACTTCCCATCGGACAATATGGAATTTATTTCAAAAATACTTACATCGTTAATCTTTTTGGAGTAAAGCTTATAAACTAGTATTATTGAATTTAAACTAGAACCTTCAAAATTGAGTAGAGAGATCTTCCGTAGTGATCTCTTTTTTTATTTCATTTCACCAGAATTCAATAAAAAGGAAAACTAAGAAAATTCCACTAAAATCACTTTTGCCAGTAAAAATTGAAGCCAGTAGAAACAAATTCATGCGTTGTATAGATTTGTTTCCGAAGGAAAGCAAGATNNGCTAACCTGATTCTGTTATCATGCTATGCCTGATAATCAATTAATTGTAAAATAATGATAATTATTATATAATTAAATATATTTTGAATATCCAATAAAATCAATATATTTGTATGTAAAACTAATTAATAAATAATTATTTATGCAAAAATACGTCACAATTAGCATAACTCCCAAGAGCAAAATAATTATTGACCGCCTGGCAGACAAATACGAAATGAGTCAAAAAGATTTTGCTGAAGCAATGGCAAAGTACTTTGACACAACGGGGGTAAATCCTAAAGACATGCAAGTACTTTCTCCAGCAGAAGAACTTAAGAAATTCCGGGATACAATAATCTCATTCATGCGAAAACANNGAAGAAGAAGCACCAAAAAGAGGAGAGGTGACGGGACTAAATAAGGTTAAATCTTTAGCTCTTTCTACAGATATAAGCAAGGAAGAAAAGAGCTTTACTGCAGGAAATGAAATAGGAAAAAGTGACGTACAATCCGAAGAAAATAAATTACTCCAGGAGAAGCTTAATAAAGTGGAATTGAAGTTGAAAACAACTAAAGAATATCTTGAGAACATCCTTTCGCATACTGAAGAAAAATCCACAGGGCTAAATAGAAAACCGGTTATTGAGCTTCCAATTGGTGACATTAATGAATACAGGAAATATCTAAAAACACTCTGATGTACGTTAAGATTCATTCATCTAAAAAGGATAATAACAGAGGTAGTTGCAACGACCTTATTAATTATCTGGAGAAGGAGAACCAGGAGAAGGATATCTTCAGCCAGGAGAAATTTTTTGATCAAAAAACAAACGATGTTTCTTTTTGTACAGCACAAAGCTCAATTGATAATAACAAAGGAAAACTGGGGAAAGACGAAATCAAGTTTTACATGATCACAGTTAATCCAAGTAAGGATGAATTAAAGCATATTTGTAAATCAGTTTCCGGGAGAGAAATAAAAAATATCTCACAACTAACCACAATCGAGTTGAAGCGTTACAAGGAAGTTTTAAAAGACTATACTAGAATTGTAATGGATCAGTACGCTAAAAATTTCAACCGTGGGCTCTCAGGTGAGAATCTTGTTTATTTTGGGAAGGTCGAACATTCCCGATATTATGGAAGAGACTC
>PMNJ01000079.1:2434-15066 GCA_003162595.1 Bacteroidales bacterium
TAAAAGAATATAATAAAGCTTCCAGGGTTGTAAATACTGCCATGAACCTGGCAAATGCAAAAGATCCTTTGGACGCTCTCTCGGCAATTTTTAAGCAGGTCCCAGGAGCCAAAGAGTGCATAAAAGCAATTAATTACGCTTATAACCCATCAAAAATTATCCTGGATATTGGAAAAAAGGTTTTAACAACTACCTTGAATACGGGTCTTTAAATACCAAGCATGGAACGTATAATTAATTATTTTGAACAATTAACACTTATTGCAAAGCTTATTTTAGTAGTGGTTGTTTTGGTTGTTTCATTGTTACAATTCCTGGCCCTTTCTTTTAAGATTAAGNNCCATATTTGTTTTGGCAAGCCTTCTTTCAATTATCTTTCTTTTTATAACAAATGCAACGCTACTGAGTAAAACAGGCAAAATTGACCCAATTTGGAGCGTTAAATTCCCAATAAGAAACTCTTCCCCTCTAATAATGCAAAATATAAAAAGAGGGATAGCTATTTTCGGTAGTGCAGGGAGTGGAAAAACAGAAAGCGGTTTTGTACCAATTCTTAAACATGCCGGAGAAAGAAATATTCCCTGTCTCTGTTATGATTATAAAAACGGCGAGATAACAGAAATAGCACATTTCTTTTTTCAGAATTCTACGATAAAACAAGCAACTATTATACCACATTCACCAATGTATTCGGACCGGGTAAACCCTTTTCTCCCTAAGTATATACCCACGGAACAGCACCTTCGGCAACAAACAAAGCTGATCTTTGCTAATCTGAAGAAAGTTGACAACGTGAAGGAATCAGGAAGTAGTTTTTTTGACAAGATCCCCGAGCCGACACTTGCAGCTGTTATTTGGAGGCTAAAGGTAGATTACCCTGAAATGTGTACACTCCCTCACGCCGTTGCTTTGTGCCTGGTGAAAACACCAACAGAGATAGTTGACTTTATCTCGAAAAATCCATACTCGAGAGCTATTGGATCTCCGCTGGTTGATTCACTTATATCAGAAAACCAGGTGGCAGGTGTTAAAGCTTCACTTTCACTACCATTAACAGATCTTGCGCTTCCAACAATATTTTGGGTGATGAGCGCAAATGACGTGGATCTTGATATTAACAACCCGGAGAACCCGACCTTTTTGAGTATCGTTAATGATCCAAGGCTTGAGAGAATAAACGCACCATTTATTTCTGTTATAATAAGCACGGCAATCAACAGCATGCAGATCCGGAACCGGCCAGGAAGTTTTCTTTTGTTTGATGAGGGGACAACTTTCTACATTGATGGAATTTCCAAGATACCGGCAACGATGCGAAGTTATAATATAGCCACCGTGTTTTCAACGCAGGACCGGGCATTGGCTAAAGAAAACTATGGAGACGTGATCACCAGTTCTTTGCTCGCAAACCTTTCATATCAAATGATAGGAAAGGCTAATGACCCGGATAGTGTTAGATATTACAAGAACATAAGCGAGGAAATTGAAAAGAGGACCGTTTCCAGATCCTTTACTAATTCCGTTATTGGAGGTGAAACCAGAACATCAGAGGGAACAAGGGAAACATCCAAGTATAAGAATCAGGATTTCACCAGGCTAAAGCAAGGACAATTCTTTGTTTTCGCTGATGGTAAAGACAAGCTCTATAATTTTGACCTGTTTCCTTTTAAACGACTGGAGTTAAAGGTGAAGCACCATATCACAGAAAAGGATCTGAACGACAATTTTAATCGTATTATGGAAGATGTAAAAGATATAATCTAAAATTTAAAAACCCCTTTAATTTGAGGTTTAAGATTTTTTTTACTTGATAAATTACCTCGTTTCCCGTTAGCACTTTCAAGTGCAAAAGCAAGTGGCCTTGACAATAGCATAGTATAATGTTTTGAAATGTGTTGATTTTCGGAATTATTACCTCTTTTACTGCAAAAGCCGGGCGTATTGACCAAATCTGGCCGGACACATTACAATTAACATACATAACTTAATAACAAGCACTTAACTTCGGCTTATGATGGTCAATATGATCCGGTCAGATTTGGTCAAGGCCACTGGCTATTCCAAACTATGTCGTCCAGTCATTATCCAGTCATACAGGCAGGGAAGGACTGTAAACCTCTTCCCGCAAATTTTGAACTTATCATTGATTTAGAATGTGTGGTTTGCGGGATGTAGTTTACACTATCGACGAGCCGAAAAAGAAAGCGATCTTTATAGAAAAAGAGTCGAAGAAATGGTATATCGATAAAATTACTCATTTTACTATTTTACATCATCAGAAGCTGAAAAAGAACGGGAAAATGATTCTCTTCCAGAATTCAGATTTTATTTTTGAAATGGTTTTTTTCTACCTTGGTTCATGTTTTTTATACATCAACTATTTGATTTTATTCTCAAATTTATATCAAAGTATATTACTTCAGTCCAACTATTAAAAGTGATGTTATGGCGACAACGAAAGATCCAAGTGCAATCCAAAGAGCCCATTGAGCCATCATTAGGCTCTTATATCCAACCCATGCAGTTAGAGCCAGTCCATGCCATGTTCCGTTTCTAACTGCACTTTCTCCATACTCAGTGAGCCTAATAATTCCAGTTTTATATTCTCCTTCTAAAAGTTTTGCATGAATTAATTTATGATAAGAATTACCAATGAATGCTAATGTAACATTTCCAAGTTCCCCATCATGTTCTGTTTCTTTTAAAATAAATGATAGTAAAGTAGGTTCATCAAGTTGCTTCTCACTTGCAATAACATCCAAGATCATAGATCTATATCGATAGTCTGCATAGTTATTGAATGCTTTCTCTTTTGACGTCATAATTCAATATATTTAGTGTTTTTACTATAACGCCCTTTTAGGAAATGTAGGATGAGTAAGGATGGTTCTATTATTTCTGACATATTGAAATTTTAACATCAAAAGAATATTCCTTATTATCATCTCCAGCCTTGGTTGCTATCATTAATTTTACGTTTGAAGGTCCTGTTTTTTTGAGGTCACTTTTGTAGTAAACAGGATTAGTCGCTATTCTACATTTTTCGGCTGGATAAATTTTCTTTTTTATTGAAGTTTCTGGAATGATAATGCTTTCCCCTTTAGGATTGTCTATCATTAATTTGATTGTATTGTCAAAAACAATAGCAGAGCTCTTACCATTAACAGCAAAAACACAGTCATCCCAAAGAACGGTTTGTTTGATTTTTAACTTATTTTCAATTGTTATTCCCCAAAAGTAGTCTGTTGGGTCAATCGTAAATTTAACGCTATCATTTTCCCAAATTAGACCTTTTTCATTTGATGATCCATTTTTCAATTCAAAACAGCATCCCGAATATTTATATTGGGCGTGAGATGAAAACGCCAGTAAAATCAACGCAATAACTAAAATTTCCTTTTTCATTTGGGTTGGTTTTTTATTTGAAACTTATATTTTAGATCAATTTGTCAACATTGTCGCTTTCCAAGGCTTTTATTATAGGTCATAACGATTGTGTAAATGCCATAATGGCGAATATTTCAAACTGGTGGGTTATGCCATTTTCGTTCATGTAGTAAATATAGAATAATTCCTTCACTTAAATACCATGGTAAAAGGTCTAATGTGTCAATCTAACTTTTTATATAATTGAATTCCATGTGGTTACGTGAATATATCTCAGAATTCTAGCTGCTCTAGTGCCGCAATTGGTTGTCTATCCGGCGAAGTCAGGGCAGGCAAAAAAGCATGTGTTTGGCAGCGGCATGGGCTGTCGGGTAAGCAAGCTGCCAAACTCTTGCTTGAGCGTTGGATATCTCGGTATTGTGCTGAAAACCTTACATATAACGGCTCGGTGGTAGAGTTATAAACGGAGAGCAAAAAACGCTGCCAACTGAGCGTCGGCCTGCAGCCCTACTGACTTTGTCTCGGCAGCAGGATGAGTCAGGGTACACAAAGTTTAATAAGTGAATTGTAGTTGAGAGCATAGACTTATATAGCTGATTACGAAGTTGTCCGGGCTGCAGAAGGCAATTAACTATCCCATCCGTGTTAGCATTTCGGGCCAATTTTAAAACTGTCTCGTTTCGGTGTCTGTTAGTCAAATGATATCTATGTCTGGGTGCTGTTTTTGATTGCGAATTGGGTTTGTCTGGGTGCTGTAATTTTATAAACAGTAGCGGTATCGTGTGGGTTTGTCCGGTTATAGTTAGTTGTTTGTCATTCAAATTATTTCGAAAACTTAAATTTTCTGTATAAAAGCCAATCTAATTCAGTATGGTCAAAATCACACTGTTGTAAAAATTCCTTTGCTTTTTTATTAAATAAAATATATTGAATCCCCTTACTATTAAAATTCCCAATTTCGGGGTATATTTTTTGTAGTCCTTCATGCAAGGCTTTAAACCAAATTGAATAATTAGTTTTATCGAGTAAATAAAGCATTAAAGTTATAAATCCGGTTTTAATACCTCTTATTTTGTATGGATCCTCTTGAAGAATTTCAATCCGTTTTTCTATTGGAATATTATTGTTGCGAAGAACATTCAACCAATCATTTATTAGCTTAATATCTGTCTTAAAGAAATATTCAGTATTTGGAGTATTGAGAAGATTTCCAAACCAACGGCCGGTAGCAACTATTTTACCATTATGTTCATAAGGATATGGGCCGTCAACAAGTTTGATAATTTCCTTAAAATGATTATGATTAAAATTCCCGTGATATTTTTCCAGAATCAACCTTGCCTCCTCTTCATGTTCTTTTTTATCATTTAGGGTGATATTTTTAAATGATTTATACTCATCTAAATTTTTAAAATTCATGAAATATATATTAAGATTTGAATCAAAATATTTAGGATCAGCTATATTTTCAGATATAAATATTTCACTTTCTTCTATGTTTTTTCCGGATTTATAGTAAACATCCTGAGGGTCAAAAAATGATAGAAAGTTTTCATCATTTTTTGTTTTTATAAATGATTCTAACTTACCATAAGTTATTTCCTTCCAGATGATTCCATGATGATCCAAACTCTTTTGTAAATTCGGAGGAACTCTTGTCCCAATTAACATTATCCTTATCGTAGGATCATCTGCAGAAAGAAGCATTCCTTCGTAAGACAGAATTTGACCAATATGTTCATCTTTAATCGGCCCGGACTTTAGTTCAACTAATAATTCTCTTTTAAACTTGTCCTCAAATAAAATATCAATTCGTCTGCCGAATTTGATAATTTGACGACCTTTAAAAATCAACCCATCTTCGATGAGTTCAGAATATTTACAAAGTATATCCTCAAAGGTCTTTTCTAATATTTTCATAATTAGTACATTAATATAGTTCTGTAGCAATTAACCAAGAGCTATTATGCACAAATTGGCAAAGTCAGCCTTGCATAAAGCCACGGTGAATGTAGAATTTTTTTCGCTATCTTTTGAAGTCTACGGATTTCTCTCATTTAGAATGAATTAACCATAACTCGTTTATCATATTTACGAGATATCAAAGTTACAAAGTATATAAAATCTCGGTTGTCAAGTGAAATTATTTTAATCTCATAGACTTTGGGGGCTGATTACGAAGTAGTCCGGGCTGCGGAAGCCAATTAATTAAACCGTCCGAGTTATATGTAGGGTGAATTTTAAAACTGTCTCGATGCGAAGAGTTTATAAAAAAGTATGCAACTGAAAATGAAAGAGAAGAGTTGAACATTTCTTTATGACCTTAGTCATTGCTGGTTATTTTACTAAACTATCTATTTGAGCTTGTAAATCAATATATTCAGCGTCATTAACTAAGTTGGAATATCTTTTTATTATAATTCCTGTTTTATCAACTAATAAGTTCGTAGGATATTCATCTATGAAAAATTTCTTAGAAATATTTTCAGTGCATGGAAATATTGTATTCTTTGGTCCGACCCTATTTACTGTTATACATTGTGCAATTATCGGATTTTTAATACTATCATATTTCCACATTTTTCTAATTGAATAAAAAACCTTCAAGGTATCTCCAGTTCCTTGGTAAGATTTAATATCATCTAAACCATTACCTATTATAGTTACAACCATTAAGTTAGTATTCTTATATTTCTCATGTAGCTTAGCTAAATTTGGGAGTTCTTGCATACATCCCTGGCACCCAAAGAACATAAAATTCAAAAGGACTACTTTATTGTCAAAAAAAGTCTCATCAACGATAGAGTCATTGAGGAGGTATCCAGTAAAATGAGGTACTTTTTTATTCAGTAAGGTATTTACTGAAGGATCGTTAAATTCATTTAAGTCTTTCTCATTATCAATTTTAAATGATAATAGAACAATCAAAATAATCAGTACTGAAAATTGTTTCATATTTAAATGTTATTGCAGGATATCTTTTGATAATTAACGGAAAAAATCCATTGGTATTGTCTAATTGTCGCTGTAACCATTTGCTGCTGTGGTTTTTTCAAAGTCCAGGTATGTGAGTTGGAGTTTGCTCGTCAAGTCAAAGGTTTCTAGGGGGCTAAGTCCTGGTAGAAGGGCATAAGTTGTCATGTTAGGATATTATTGCCTGATAAAACAGTTATGTGTAGGTCGATATTTAATTTATCTTGCTTGCGTCCAACGCCTTACAAATAACTCGTTTTGAGGTTTTGCCTAATTTTAACACTGACAGGATGTAAGAGAATTTTGTCATCCATACTTTATCTCGGTATACTGGCGTGTTGGGAAGGAAGGCTCGTTTGCAGCTTTAGGATTGAGTGGTGAAGGGCGTAAGCTGCAAATGTGCCGGACAGCGCAGGCCTGTTTACTTGATTCGTTTTTCAAGGCTTAAAGGGATATTTATTAAAAAGGACGAGGAATTTTTTTTCTTTTTTCGCTTATTGATGAAGCCCGGAAATACCCGAGTGCTCCGTTACTCATGTTGGTTGGAGGAGAACCAGGGGAAGGTTGATATGCCCCTCCGTCGTTTTTAAATTGCTGCAAAAGACTTTTGTAAAACTCATAAGCATTTTGTGTAAGTGAGGATAACGCGACATATACAGAATCTCCCTCCATGTAGATCGGATATTCAATACTTCGTGGAGTTTCGCCCTGACTAATATTCAATCCATTAACATAAGGCTGTAGAAATTCATCGGAAAGTATTGAAAACTGCCACAGTGTGCTGGCTGAAAATGTTCGTGAACTAACCTCATCATTAAGCTGAATAAGATAATAGTTCTTAATACCCTGAGGTTCTGAAAAGTACAGAAGTGGGACAAAATATTCTGCATTATCTTTTTCCATGACTTTTTTAACAAAGCCTATCGAATCTATATCAGGAACGGGGGGCATGAAGGCACTGGCTTGATATTCTTTGCCTAAATAGAGGACTTTCAGTGAATATGTCCGGCCGGGTATCCCAATAAGGTGCTGGGTTTTATAAAATCCCCGGTCGTATGTAAATGAAGTAGGATCTGTTAAAAAGATAGTGTTGATTACATTATTATAGTCATGTATATCGAAATCGACAGGAACCAGTGTGTCTGACTGGTTTACATTATCTGAAATAATAAGCTTAGCATTCTTTACTGGTGCAGGAGTATAAGCACTATCCGGTTCAAAGCTCCCGGTATTACTTTCTGTAAGACGAATATAATACGGTCCTTGTTTGTTTGTTATTAAACCTTCAACTACCAGTCTCGGTTCAATTTCATTACGCTTGAGGTCATAATCCTCAATACAACCGGAAAACAAAGCAACTAATAGAGACAGGGCAAATATTTTTCTCATTTTAGAATCTGAAATTATATGATAAATAGGGTGTTATTCCATATAGGTACATTTTATAAGCTTTTGAAGTATCGAGGGCATAATCATCCTGCCGGATAAATAGAGAAAATATGTTCTTGCGACCATAAAGGTTATAAACGCCAAAATTCCACTCTGGTTTCCTGCTGCTTAATTGCTTTTTAGGATTATTATAGGTAAATGAAATATCAAGCCTGTCATAAGGTGGTAGCTTATAACCATTACGAGTTGTGTAGTAGTTGAATGATGCTCCATAGTAGAGGAATGATCCCTCTGGTATTGTTATGTATCCTCCTGATGTGAATTTAAATGTCGAGCCTATATCCCATGCATTTGATAATTTATAAATTAAAACTACCGAGAGATTATGTCGTTTGTCATAGGTCGCTGGATAGGAGTTATTATTGTTGATCCCATTTATTTGCTTTGTGGTTTTTGAGAGAGTATAACTGATCCAACCTGTAATTTTGCCGTATTTCTTTTCTATATAGAATTCAGCACCATAAGACTGACCCTTTCCCCTCAATACCTGGATCTCGACATGGGGATTTAAGAATAAGTCAGCATTATCTTTATAGTCTATTAAATTTCCTATTCTCCTGAAATAAAATTCAGTAGAAACCTCATATTTATTATCTGAAAAGGATTTATAATATCCGACAGAATACTGGTTTGAATATTGTGGTTTGATATATTTGTTTACAGGAAGCCAAACATCAGTCGGAAGCCCAATTGAAGAATTACTTAGTAAGTGCTGATATTGTTTAACATATGTGTATGATACCTTGACAGAGTTATTATTGTCAATTAAATATCTTAAATCGAGTCTTGGTTCTAGTCCGTTATAAAACTTGATTAGTTCATTGTTTCCGTAGTGGGTAGAATCAATAATTGCCAATTCAGGTGAATAAGAATAAACAGTGCTTTCTCCTAACAGAAAAAACATTGAATATCTTAAACCGTAACTCAGGCTAATTTTGTCATTGATTTTTTGTTCGTTTGAAATGTAAAGAGCGCTTTCGAGTGATTTTTGTTTGTCAAGTTCGAAAGGTTTGGTTAATGAGGCAGAATCGCGTGGCTCTATTTTGCCCGGGAAATATTTATGATTTTCTACTGAAATACCAAATTTGAGATGATTTGAAGGATTAACGAAATAGTCAAAATCTGATTTAAGATCAACTTCCTGCAGGTTAGATGACCATTTAAAATTTCTTGCATCATCTTTGAGAATATAGGAATAATCGTATTTGCTGTACACAATTATTGTGTTTGAAAAAATTCTGGAGTTGAATATATGGTTCCATCGAGCTGTTCCCGTCTGGTTTCCCCAATCCATGGTGCTGTTCTTATCTATTGAGTAATAAAAGAAATGATCCCTTCCGGCGTATGCAGAAAGGTAGAAGTGATTATTTTTTATTTTGTAGTTGACTTTAGCATTTATATCAAAAAAGTTAATTTCGTTATGGTTGTCAAAATCACGTAGACTGCGTAACCCAATTGTCTGTCCCAATGACCCCAAAGAATTAGCAGTTAATCCTGCATAACTGTATCTTCCGCTGATTATAAAAGAAGCCTGATCCTTTTTAATAGGGCCTTCAAGAGATAATCTGCTGGCAATTAATCCTATGCCACCATTACCTGTTAATTTTTGATTGTCCCCTTCCTTCATTCTGATATCAATTATTGATGATAGTCTTCCTCCGTATTGGGCAGGAAATGCAGTCTTGTAGATTTTTACGCTGCTGATAGCATCTGGATTAAAAGTTGAGAAGAATCCTAACGCATGTGATGGATTATAGATAGGTGCATCATCGAGCAAGAATAAGTTTTGGTCGAATGACCCTCCTCTAACAGATAAATTCGTAGTGCCTTCATTTGAGGTTTGAATTCCTGGAAGTAATTGTAGGTTTTTGATCAGATCAATTTCTCCGACGGCTGCAGGTGCCAATTTAATTGTTTGTAAATTTAAGGAATGACTTCCCATCTGGTTAACAAAAACATTACTATTGTCTTTCGCTTCAACAATTACTTCATTAAGAGCAGTAATTTCAGATTTTAATCCTATATCTATAGTAGTATCTCTGATAAGATTCACATTGTAAGAAATAGTCTTATAACCTATAAAAGAAAAGGAAATATTGTAAGTTCCTTCAGGAAGAGTAAGTGAATAAAATCCGTAGTTATTCGAAGATGTTCCTATGTTTTTACCTTCAGCTAAAATTGTGGCACCAATAAGGTGTTCACCATTTCCCATATCACGGATGTTTCCAAAAATTGTGTGCTTTTGTGCTAACAATAAGAAATTTGTCAAAAGGAAACAGCAGGTTAATGATAGAGTTTTATTCATGTATTGTAAAGTAGTGCAGTATTTTATGTTCAAAACGAATTAGAAAGGTCTCTTAGTATAGGTATTTAATTATAAATACTAGGCCATACTTATTTAGAAGTCCAGGCTTGGCAAAAAAGCATGTGTTTGGCAGCAGCGGCGACTGTCGCAGTGGCGGCTGCCAAACTCCTGCTTGTGTGTTGTCTATCATATTATTATGAGTGAAGGCTAGTCCCTAACTAAATAGCGTTTTATAAACCGTCTTATAATAGTTTTCACAATACTCCTTTTGTTCCTATTTATTTTTTCTTTCTTACAGCTCTGCCCGGTCAGTCACAGAAGCATTCTTCCAACAATCCACTCCATATTCTACAAGAAAGTGCTTATGTCTGACTTTTCACAATCGATTAAAGTTAAACATAAAAAACAATTGACTTTAGAATAATTACATGGGAATTTTACATTGGCGAATCAACCGGCGTAAAAATGGCTTAAGGATCGCAAAGGAAGAGTATTATCCTATGATGATATTCAGCATTACCTGAAGATCATTGTTGTCCTGGCGATGTGTCATTTAACCGGTTAAGCGTCTAGTTAACTATCTTGGTATCATTATTATTAGTCAGGGGAATTATCAAAAATCCAAGTGTGCCAAATACTAGATAAACCAAATTAGTAAATGTATGTGCAATCAGAGCGAACATACCACCGGAAACTTTATCTAACCCGAATAGAAATAAACTCTGAATCACTAGAAAATGCCAAACGCCAATCCCCGCTTGGATTGGGAGTAGAAAAGCAAGAGTACCAATTGTATAGGTGAATATTGCCGCTGAGAAAGTCATGTCACGTGTTGGCGCATAGGCAAAAAATACAACATATAACATCAGGAGCCATAAAAGGAAAATGAGAATTGTTTGAAATAGAAATATCCATTTGTGTTTAATCAGTTTTATTGATTTAATCCCTTCTAAAATCTCATTCATGATCTTATTGATTTTATATTGGAATTTCTCCAGCAATCCTCTTCTTTTTAATATCCAATATAGAAGGACAAAGAGTACCGAAATTACAGCAAGTATCAGTATTTTAGTTTGTAAACTTGAAGAATTCAATTCTAAAGTGGAGAACAAATCTCTAATTAAGGGTAATTGCCAAAAAAGTACACCAATAAATATGATAAGGAAAGCAACAAGATCAGTTAGTCTTTCTATAAAAACAGTTCCTAACAAAATACTGAATGGTATTTTCTCATATTTGGCTATCATTCCGCATCGAGCTATTTCTCCGCCTCTAGGTATTACCAAATTGATAAAATATAAAATTTGAACGGACAAGAAAAGATTCGATGTTTTGGGTTTATATCCCATTGACTCTATTAACATCTTCCATCTTAAGGCTCTGACTAAAGTACTTAGGAGTCCCAATAGGATAGAAAAAAAGATCCAACCGTATTTTAGTTCGTTTAGAGCAACTTTTATTGAATGAATGTCCATATCCCGATATACATACCAGAATAAAGCAACCCCAGCTATAAAAAAAATCGATCCTGTTATTAGCTTCTTATTATTCATCCTTTAACTAGAATTATTGCTTTATTGATAAATCATGGTCTTCTACTGAAGAATTGGGTTTGATTGTTAGCATTCGTGCCTGTTTCAAATATAAGGCATTATTATCATCTTAAGAAGAAAGTCGCAGAATGGTACGAAAGCTTTTATATCCTGAAAAGAATATGTGATTAATTTATATAAAATAACTATTTTATATAAAAAAAGTATGCATTATCATCTACCTTGCACCTAACTCATAATCAGTGGGTTATTGGTCCAATGGGCCCACAAACTAAATAAGCGCAAACAGACATATATTGACTGAATTCGCTTATCCTTTTAAGGGTTACTGGAATTATACTGAAACAATTCTGGGTTTTACTCTCAATTATTCAATTATCCCTTCTGACAAAGCCAATTAGCAATATCGTCCGTGTTAGGTGTAGGATTAATTTTAAAACTATCAAGTTGTAGAAGCAAGCTGTTTGTCATCAAGTCCTCAATCTCGTCCAGTAGTAGGGAAGGGCTGGAAGGCTCGTTTGCAGTACATTATTTATCGATATGTCCTTGTTCGTGAACTGCAAATGTGCCTGATAGCAGGGAAAGCTTTAACAATTATAAAAAAATGATTTTCGAAATATTTATTCAAATCGTAATGCTTCGACCGGGTTCCTAGTTGCTGCACTCCAGCTTAGCCAACTTACGGTTAAAAGCGCAATACCAAATGAAATTATTGCAGCTAAAAGAAAGATCCACCAACTGAGTTCTGTTTTGTACACAAAATTCTGCAACCATTTATGCATAGCATACCATGCGAATGGAGTGGCAAATATAAAAGCAACTAATACCCATTTTATGTATTCCTTATTTAATAAAAAAAGAATTTGTAAACTTTTTGCTCCTGCAACTCTTCGAATACCGATTTCTTTTGTACGGCGATCGATGGAAAAGTTTGCCATACCGAGAATACCGAGTATAGAAATTAC
>PMNJ01000310.1 GCA_003162595.1 Bacteroidales bacterium
GTTCAAGCAGTTTTCCTATTTTCTCAAACTCATAGATCCTTGCTCCTTTAAGAAGTATTATCTCATTTCTGAAATCAATATTATTCAAACTGTTGACAAACTCATCGGTTGTATAGAAAAACCGGGCTCCATCATCAAATAATGCACTGTTTCTTACAAGGGCGTTCCCGATACCAATGAACTTCTTAATACCGGTTTTCCTTATCAGACCTGCGACTTCACCATATAAATCCTTTTCATCCCTTCCACTCTGAACAAAATCAGAAAGAATTAAAGTTGTCTCCCTGCCTTCCTGCGAATTAAGATATTCAAGAGCCATACCCAGTGATCCGGGATCCGAATTATAGTAATCCTCGATAAGCTGACAGTTATTGATACCACTTTTCAACTCCATCCTCATAGCTACTGAGACAAGTCCTGCAATCCCTCTTGAAATAACTTCATCCGGCGTTTCCAAAGCAAGACATACCGCAGTAACGGTAATAGCGTTTTCAACTGATGCCCTGTCAGAGAATGGAATCTCAAAATCGTTAGTAAGACCATTATAGCTTATCCGGATACCGGTACGACCTCCTGTCAAAGAACTCTTTTTAACAAAAATCTTTGCCCCGGCATTTTCACACGACCAGTCGATCAACTTCTTCGATTTTAATATTTTGTTATTCAGGATTGCTTTATGAATAATCTCATGATCTCTGCAATATATTATTAAAGAGGAATTTACAAATAGTTTAAGCTTCTCCTCTACTTTCATTTTATTATCGGGGAAATTCTCCCGGTGAGCATCGCCGATATTTGTTATTACACCAATATCAGGATTGATAACCTTCTGAAGTCTGGTCATCTCACCCGGTAATGATATACCTGCCTCAAATATTCCCAGTTTATATTTGTCTTCGAGTTTCAGGACTGAAAGTGGCACCCCGATCTGGGAATTATAACTTTTCGGGCTTCTGATAACAGAAGTCGTAAGGCCAAGGATATCTGCCAGCCATTCTTTAACAACCGTTTTACCTGCACTGCCCGTGATTGCTATTACAGGTGAATGAAAGGATTTTCTTTTGAAAGAAGCTAATAATTGTAATGCTTCAATCGTATTAACTGTAACAATGAACGCCGCTTCATTATATCTTTCGATCGCTGCTGGCAAGTTTTCCACAACAAAAATCCTGATACCTTTCTGGTACAGGCTGTCAATAAAATTGTGACCATCATGGTTTTTTCCTTTTAATGCAAAAAAAAGGATACCATCTGCTATACTTAACTGACGGGTATCGGTCACTATTTCTGTAACAAAAAGGTCAGCAGGTCCTATGAGCTTACCTTTTACAATTTTTGCAATATCTGATGAACTGAGTTTCAATATTTATTTTTTTAAAGCTTCATTATAACAATTCCTGCAAAGAGGTTCATAAAGGTTTTTTTCACCGAGGAGCACAACTTGTGAATCTTCTGACTTTCTGAAGGAGTATTGTGCGAGATTCCCACACCGCATACATATTGCATGAACTTTTGTAACATATTCTGCTACAGCAAGAAGTGCCGGAATCGGACCAAAAGGCTTACCCATAAAGTCCATATCCAGACCGGCGATCACTATCCTGACACCATTATCGGCAAGCACGTTACATACTTCAATTATCGAATCGTCAAAAAACTGGGCTTCATCCATCCCGACGACGTCGACATCACCTGCTAAAAGTAAAATTGCGGAAGCATTGTCTACCGGAGTTGAAATGATCGATTTGTCGTCATGTGAAACAACTCTGGTCTCAGAGTATCTTTTATCGAGTGAAGGTTTAAAGATTTCCACCTTAAGTCCTGCAAACTGAGCTCTTCTTAACCGTCTGATCAATTCTTCAGTTTTACCTGAAAACATGGAACCTGTTATTACCTCGATAGATCCCTTTTTCCCTGTTACCCTTATTGAATTTTCAAGAAATTCCATCTCTAATCAATGTCTGTCAAAACTTAATTTGTAGTTTTATTAATCGATGACTTGCTGAATAATCGTTACTTTTACAAAATAAAGAAAATGGTTTGTTAAATTAACATCTAAATGTATGGATTTCAACTCAACCATCGATTTAATTATTAAAGATCTCAATGAAGCTTCAGAAATTATTGATGATCTGAAAAAATATCCAGGTGTACCGGCTTTGCAGGTAGAACTCGCGAAATCAAAATGCAGAAGTGCCGGTGATGTAATTGCTCTTCTCAAAAGTATTAGTGACACAATACCTTCAGATAATACTCCCATTCCTGAAAAACACATACTTCAGACGCAGGACGAGAAAGTAGTGCAGGCAGAACCGGTAAGGGGTGATAAGCTACCGGAAGAAAAGAAAAAAGTACTGGATCCTGAAGCAAATCTAATTTTCCCCATTGAGAAAAAAGCGGAATCTAAAGGACCGCAGAAAAAAACAGCCGAGACTTCCATTCTTGCGGATAAATTCAGCCATACTTCCGATCTATATGATAAGCAATCAGAGAGTATGAAAGCTTCAAAAGATTTATCAGATCACCTGAAAGCTAAACAGATAGTCAGCTTATCGGATGCAATAGGGTTAAGCGACAAGTTCCTCTTTATAGGTGAGATATTCGATGGCAATAAGGATACATATACACAGGCAATTTCAAGGCTCGACAAAACTGAAAGCCTTCAGGATGCTATGGCTATAATTATGAGTTATACTGGTGAAAACACTGAAAATGAGGCTGTAATGCAACTTCTTGAACTGGTAAAACTCAAACTTCCGTCAAATGAGTAAACTTTTTCTGATACCTACTCCTATCGGCAATCTAAAGGATATTACCTTCAGGGCTGTAGAAATTCTTGGAAGCGTCGATCTGGTTCTTGCAGAAGACACACGTCAGACAAAAAAGTTACTTAATCATTATAAGATTTCTACACCACTTCAGTCGCATCACATGTTCAATGAACATAAAAGTGTAGAATCGATTTGTTCAAAGATTCTTGGAGGACAGACGATTGCACTTGTTTCAGATGCAGGTACTCCCGGTATTTCGGATCCCGGGTTTTTACTTGTCAGAACATGCATTGAAAAAGAGATACCTGTTGAAACGCTGCCTGGTCCGACTGCCCTCATACCTGCGCTGGTAAATTCGGGACTTCCAAGTGACAGGTTTTGTTTTGAAGGTTTTCTTCCTCCAAAAAAAGGCAGAAACAAAAGAATAACCGGATTAGCTGACGAAACGAGAACAATGATTTTTTATGAGTCCCCTTTCCGCCTGGTAAAAACACTGACTGAATTAGCCATATATCTTGGGTCCGATCGTAATGCCTCAGTTTCTAGAGAGTTAAGTAAGATGTTTGAGGAGAATATTAGAGGAACATTATCATTTCTGTCAGAATACTATACGAATAAAACACCAAAGGGAGAAATAGTGATCATTGTGGCGGGGAAGAAGGATTAAATTGGAATTGTATGAAACATTTTTTCCTGACAGCCCTGATAATTCTATTTACATCCACTTTTTTACATTCTCAGATTCTTAAAGGCAAGATCACAACCCAGTCCGGTGATCCTATTCCATATTCAACTATATATATCCAGGAACTCAGGCAGGGAACAACATCAAATATTAATGGTGATTATGAAATAAGTCTCCCTGTCGGAAAATATACCGTCTGTTATCAAAGTCTGGGTTATCAGCCTGTATATGTTAATGTTTCATTACCAAAGGAGATCATATCAAAAGATGTTATCCTTCCGATGCAATACTATGAGATCCCTGAAGTCAGAATATCGCCATCAAATGAAGATCCGGCTTATATAATAATGCGGAAAGCAATTGGACTTGCTCCTTACTATCTCAATAATGTAAGCTATTATAAAGCAGAGGTTTATCTGAAGGGAAATCTTGTTATTAATAAGATCCCGAAACTATTGCAGAAATCGATGAAAATTGAGTCCTCCGGCAACCAAACCTCAGTCACTGCCGGATCAAAACCTAAGACCGAGGAAAAGTTGTTAAAAGCAGGAGATTCATTCCTTATGGAGTCAATAAATGAAATCGAGTTTACGGCCCCTGACAAATATTTTCAGAGAATGATATCGTACAACAGCACCTTCCCTGCCCAGGGTAATGAGATTTCACCGATGAGTTTTATCCAGGCAAGTTTTTACCAGCCTGTTCTTGCCGACATGGCCATATCTCCCCTTGCACCAAACGCATTTTCTTATTATACATACAAATACCTGGGGGCAACAACGCAGGGAAATTTTACAATAAATAAAATTCAGGTAACTCCAAAACGTGAAAGCCAGCAGCTATTCGAGGGTATGATATACATTATTGAAGATCTCTGGTGCCTCCAGAGCGTTGATCTTTCAAACGAGAACCTGTTTGGCAAAATAAGAGTCCAACAACTGTATATTCCTGTTCAGGATGACATCTGGATGCCGGTAAGTCATAAATTTGAGATAAATATAGGAATTATAGGATTCAAAGCTGATGCCGGGTATGGAAGCTCAGTTAAATATACTGAGGTCAGACCAAACCTTTCACTTCAGAAACCGGCAGCTTTATCCGCTGATTATTCAGACAGGTCCTCAACCAACCATAATACTTCTGATACTATTATTCCCAAATCGAGACAACAGATCAATAAAATTCTTGAAAAGGATAAGTTATCAAACCGGGATATGGTAAAGTTGTCAAGACTCATGGAAAAAGAATCTGAAAGAAGTGTAAATGACAGCGGCAGAAAAAGCCTTGAAATAAAGGATCATACAACACAAATCGTTGAAAAAGATGCTAACAAAAGAGATAGTTCCTACTGGGCAAATATCAGGCCTATTCCACTATCGGATATTGAGATACGTAGTTTAAGAATCAGTGACAGTTTAAAGTCAGCTGCAACTTTTAAAGAGCGAAAGACCGACTCAATTCCTTCAGCTAAAAACAAAAAAATAAATAAATTTTCGAAAACAATACATGATATCGCATTTGGACATTCGTGGTCAGATACTACTGGATTCAGGTTTACCAATGCCGGACTGATTAATCTGAAAAGTATCAGTTTTAATTCTGTTGATGGCTTTAACTACGGACTAAATTTCGTCATCTCAAAATCGTGGAAAAACACCAACTCATTTAATTTTATCCCTGATTTCCGGTGGGCCTTCAGCAGAAAACAGTTAATGGGGGGAATTTACACAAGTTACAGGTTTGACAAGATTAGACGCAGTCAATTTTTTATAAGAGCCGGATCTAAAAGTAAAGATATCAATAATGGTGGTGGCATCAATCCCTTTATAAACGCACTTACATCATTGTTTCAGAAGAAAAACTACCTCAAGTTGTATGATTCGAGATATTTTACTTTAGGTTACTCAAGTGAGCTAGTCAATGGATTAACTATCGAATTAAGCAGCAATTATGAAGATCGCAGGGTACTTCCAAACACAACCAATTTCTCATTCTTAGAGTCTTCAGAAGTATATTCTGATAATATTCCTGTTAATGCTTACCTTTCTTCTGAATCCAATCCTATCAACGCATTGCGTGATCAGAAACACCTCGACTTTATGTCAAAAATCTCATATACTCCATTTCAGACGTACAGGATAAATAAGGGCGTCAAGATCCCGGCAAGCTCAGCCTGGCCGACATTTGAGCTGAGCTGGCAACACGGGGTAAATGATTTTAGTGAAATCACATCTGGCTTAAGACGATTTGATATGTTCAGGTTTGAAGTTTCCAGAAACAGTAGTATTGGAGCATTCAGTAATTTCATATGGAGACTGAGAACTGCTGGATTTCTCGACAATAGAAATTTAACTTTCTATGACTTCTTCCAAATCAATACTCAGCCATTTCCTGTTCTTCTTGATAATTATGAGGATGCCTTCATGATTCCATCTTTCTATTCTCTTAGTACACCCGAGTTTTATGTTGAAGGTCATCTTAAATACACGACACCCTATTTACTTCTGAAGCTGCTTCCGGGAATTAGTAATACTCTTATGCGTGAGAACCTGAGCCTTTCGTACCTGGGCTCCCGTTTTCACCCTAACTATACTGAAATCGGGTACAGTATAAGCGAAATCCTGTTTCTTGGAGAACTAGGTGTTTATGTCGGGTTTAATGATATTAAATATAAAAGCGTAGGATTTAAAGCCGTGCTCAGATTCAACTAGGCAAACGGAGGTTCGTCATGAATATCTGATTCGTTATCGAATCCTCCTCCAAGTTTTCTCAGGTTATCATGATTCATCTTGGAACCGAGCGTGATACTCTGAGCTCCGCTCATTTCCGGATTGTCGTCAATATCAAAATCATCAATATCAACAAACTGGGCTTTCTCCTCACGGAATCTCAGCCGGACATCGTCAACCGGACCGTTCCTGTTCTTAGCAAGAATGATTTCAGCGATCCCCTTAGTGGAAGATCCATCTTCAAACGTTGGAATACCGAATTTGTCCTGTCTGTGAATAAACACAACCATATCTGCATCCTGTTCTATTGCTCCCGATTCGCGAAGGTCAGAAAGAAGTGGCCTTTTGGTGCCTCCCCTCATTTCAACTGAACGGTTAAGCTGGGAAAGAGCCAGTATAGGAACGTTAAGTTCTTTGGCTATACTCTTTAGCGAACGCGAAATATTACTTACTTCCTGTTCACGGCTTCCGGCATTTTCTGGTCCGGACATAAGCTGAAGATAATCGACTATAACTATATCAAGTTTATGCTGAGCCATCAGTCGTCTGCATTTGGCTCTGAGTTCAAATATTGAAATGGCCGGAGTATCATCAATGAATATCGGAGCCTGTACAAGCTTTTTTATTCTGGTATCAAGTTGTTTCCACTCCTCTTCTGAGAGACGGCCGTTCTTTATCTTATCGCCAGGGATATCGGTTTCGGCTATTATTAATCTATTAACCAACTGAATAGATGACATTTCGCATGAGAATATTGCTACTTTTTTCCCATGGTCGATAGCCATGTTCCTTGCCATGGAAAGGGCAAATGCAGTTTTTCCCATTGAGGGGCGTGCTGCTATAATGATCAATTCAGATTTCTGCCATCCTGAGGTAAGTCTGTCAAGTTTTGTGAATCCTGATGGCGTTCCAACCAGGGCATCTTCCCTTTTACCTGCTTCCTCAATTTCCCTGATTGCCTCCTTAATAACCACATTGATAGGTGCTACTTCCCTTTTAATGTTACCTTCAGCAATCTGAAACAGAGCATTTTCCGAATAATCAAGTAGCTCGGTTACATCATAAGTGTCATCAAAAGATCTTGTCTGAATTTCTGTAGATACTCTTATAAGTTCTCGCTGGATATATTTTTGAGCTACGATCCTGGCATGATAATCAACGTTTGCTGCTGATACAACCTTCGACGTAAGCTGGGTAAGATAGACAGGACCACCAACGCTATCCAGCTCATGGTGAGAGCGAAGTTCTTCAGTAACAGTGTACAGATCTACCGGAAACTCCCTGGAAGAAAGATCGGATATTGCTTTAAATATCTTCTGATGGGCTTCTCTGTAAAAACTCTCTGGTTTGAGTATATCAAGAATGGTAATTACTGCTTCCTTTTCGAGCATAACTGCTCCCAGAACAGCCTCCTCCATATCATTTGCCTGTGGCGGAACCTTACCAAAATCAGGCAAAGTCGTTACAACAGGCCTTAGGCTATTTCTTTGTTTTGCCANNATGTTAAAAACTTGTTGAAAAGCTATTGAAAGGATCAGTAGCAAAAAATTCAAAACCATATGGTATTTTTACATCAAATAGAGGAAGATGATTGTTTTCCCAAATGCTAAAATTAATATTGGTTTACGTATCACAGGTAAGCGTGCCGATGGATATCATGATATTGTAACGGTATTTTATCCAGTAAGGTTATGCGATGCTCTTGAATTTGTCGTTCCGGATCAACCAATTATTAAAGATATTCTCAGGGAAACAGGTGTTGAAAGCGGAAGTGAACTGTATGATAATATTGTCATAAAAACGCTTCTCAGAGTTCGTGAAAGGAGCTCATTCCCTTTCCTGAAAATTCATCTGCATAAAGGTATCCCTGCCGGTGCCGGATTAGGAGGAGGATCATCCGATGCAGTGTACCTGTTAAAGGTACTGAACAAACATTTTGGTTTAAGTTTTAATAATCAGGACATTAAGGCCATAGCCCAGGAAATGGGAAGTGATTGTCCTTTTTTTATTGACGGAATTCCTTCTCTGGCTTCAGGCAGGGGTGAGATATTGACACCCGTCAAACCCGTGTTATCAGGATATTATCTGGCTATCCTCAATCCAGGGGTTGGAATCAAGACAGGAGAAGCATATCAAAACTGCCTGCCACAAGTTCCATCAACTGATCTTTTACAACTGGTTGATCTTCCGGTTTTGGAATGGAAAGGGCTGATAGTAAATGACTTTGAAGATTATGCGTTTAAAAAATATCCAATAATAGGCAATATAAAAGAGGAATTATATAGATCTGGTGCACTTTTTAGTCTGATGTCGGGAAGCGGATCGAGTGTTTATGGGATATTTTCAGAAAAGCCAAAGTTGTCAGAGAAACTCAAAGAATTTATGATTTGGGAAGGAGCGATGTGAATTTCACTCCAGCTCCAGCAATACAGTCCCTTTTGATACTTTATCTCCTTTTTTAACTGCGATTGATTTTACTTTGCCATTCATATTGCATTTCAGTTTGTTCTGCATCTTCATGGCATCGAGTATCATCAGATCATCGCCTATCGAAACGTTCTGCCCTGGTTTTATAAAAATTTCAAGAACCGTACCTGGAATAAAACTTAATATAATCCGGGGATCAGCAGGCTGGTATGGCTTCCTGTTTTGAAATTTACTACTGATCCTCGTCTGATAAAAACTGGTGTCAATATTGAGGAGTCCTAATTTATCATTATTGTTCATGATTGTTCCATTTATTTTTAAACGAGTTTATTAAAAAGGTGGCAGACCATGTTTTTTATTTGGCATATGTACATCCTTATTCTCAGATACCTCAATAGAATGCATCAGGAATTTCCTGGTTTCGGAAGGTTCAATAACAGCATCGACATATCCTCTTGAAGCAGCAACATAAGGGTTGGCAAACTTGGTTTTATACTCTTCAACCTTTTGTTTTCTCGTTCCATCAGGATCGGCAGATGATAAAATCTCTTTCCTGAATATGATGTTTGCGGCTCCTTCGGGTCCCATAACAGCAATTTCAGCAGATGGCCATGCAAAAACAAAATCAGCGCGGAGATGTCGCGAGCTCATCGCAATATATCCTCCGCCATATGCTTTTCTGAGTATGACGGTCAGCTTGGGAACAGTAGCTTCGCTATAAGCATAGAGAACTTTTGCTCCATGCCGTATCACACCCGCATGTTCCTGATCCACACCCGGCAGATAACCCGGCAGGTCAACCAGCGTAATAATTGGAATGTTAAAAGCATCACAATAACGGATGAATCTTGCTGCTTTATCTGATGAATCAACATCCAGCACACCGGCCATTTCGAGTGGCTGGTTAGCAACAAACCCCGTTGTTCGTCCTCCCATTCTGCCAAAACCGATCACAATGTTTTTTGCATAAAGCTGCATTATCTCAAAGAAATCCGAATTGTCCACTATTGCCCTGATCACATCTTTGACATCATAAGGCAGAGTCGGATCATCTGGAACAATCGTGTTAATATTATATTCAGGATTCGGTTCAACTGGTTCAAACATTCTGGCTTTCTGCCCATTATTCCAGGGAATAAAAGTTATGAGTTTTTTGATCTGATCAAAACATTCTTCCTCACTCAAAGCAAAGAAATGAGCATTACCTGTTATTTCACTATGCACTCTTGCACCACCAAGTTCTTCCATTGAGATTTCTTCTCCGAGAACGGTTTTTATGACCTCTGGACCGGTGATAAACATTTTTGAAATCTTGTCAACCACAAAAACAAAATCGGTAAGAGCGGGGGAATAAACTGCGCCACCTGCACACGGACCAAGGATAACCGAAAGTTGTGGAATGACACCGCTGGATATAGTGTTACGGAAGAAAATTTCACCATAACCGGCAAGTGAGTTAACGCCTTCCTGGATCCTTGCACCACCTGAGTCGTTGATCCCTATAAGTGGCATCCTCATCTTTAGGGCATGATCCATGATTTTGGTAATCTTTCGCGAGTGCATCAATCCCAATGACCCGCCGGCAACTGTAAAATCCTGAGCAAAAATTGCAACCGGGGCGCCATAAATAGTCCCGGAGCCAATAATTACCCCATCGCTTGGCAGAGATTTCTTATCCATATCAAAATCACGTGCGTCGTGCTCGACAAATAAGTCATACTCGTTGAATGAATTTTCGTCAAGTAAAGCCATAATGCGTTCACGGGCGGTTCTTTTCCCCATAGCTTTCTGCTTCTCAATAGCCTGCTCTCCTCCGCCAAGAAGAATTTTTTCACGTTTTTCCTGTAGCTCACGTATCTTTTTATTGACTGGCATATTATTCGGTTTTAATTATCCGTTATGTTTTTTTCTCTTATCAGAGCTTAATTTCAGGGTACAATTTTAAGGAAATAGTACGAGTTATAACCTATTTAGGGGCCAATTTATAAAGCACAAGACCTATTACTGAATAAAGGATGTTTGGTATCCACATAGCCAGCATCGGGCTAAGATTACCCTTGAGGCAGAATTGCGAGGCAAACTGTAAAAACAGGATATAGGAAAAACTGAGCCCCAGACCTATCCCGATATTCATACCGATACCTCCCCTTATCTTTCTTGATGATAGTGTGACCCCGATTAGTGTAAGTATAAATACAGCAAAGGGATTTGCAAAACGCCGGTACTTTTCAATAAGGAAAAGCTTAAGTTCATCCGATCCCTGGAGCCGGAGGAGTTTGATATAATTATCAAGCTCACGTGAAGTCATAGTCCCCACATAACTGGGATCCCTTGAAAAATCTTCGGGATTTATATTCAGTGTGGTATCAATTTGTTTGCCCTTTGTTATAATCTCATTATTCCCTTTTATTTCCCGGATATAATAATTAAGAGCGGACCACTTATGCAGAACGGTGTCATATTTTACTGAAGTGGCTGACAATTTCGATATGAGTTTCCCACTATCAATTTTCTCTATAGTGAAATTCTGTCCTCTCTGACTCAGAGGGCTGAAGGTTCCCATATAGACCAAAACATTTTTAGATACCTGCCGGTGAGTATTTTCTATTGTTATTCTATTGCTTGATGAGTGATAGTACTTATCTTCAAAATCCATCCTTATGAGGTTCGATTTTGGGATAACGAAATTAGTTAGAACGAATGTAAATGTCGCTATAAAAAGAGCTGATAGAAAGTATGGCCACATCATTCTCCGGAAACTCATTCCACAGTTCAGAATTGCTATTATCTCCGTACTTATCGCCATTTTGGAAGTGAAGAAAATAACGGAAATAAAGACAAACAACGGAGCAAAGAGCATTGCAAAATATGGAATGAAATTCAGATA
>PMNJ01000220.1 GCA_003162595.1 Bacteroidales bacterium
ACTCACACCCATCACCCGGACTTAGTGCCGTCAAATCAATTTCATCGTGACACCAAACACTCGTCAACTTACCGGGACTGGCAAAAAACGCGGCACCGCGACGCAGACGGCAACTCACCAAACCGCCGGGCCGTTAGTGGTAGCGAATAGTGATCCACCTGACCTGAGAACGAGACAGATTCGTTATCCGAGACAATTTTTTAATAGCTAAATTGTTGAATAAAACCTTGGAATCAAACCAAATTTTCTCATCTTCGTTCCATGAAAAAGAGTGACAAAATAGACACAAAGAGGATAGAAGCAGATGTTAATTTTATTGGGGGACAGACTTCTTTGACAAATAAAGAAGAGAAGATAATTAGCGAGTATATAATTATGAAAAGTATGCAAAAAAAGAAAGTATTAGTGTTTCTNNACTATGGAATTTAGTGTTTTTATTGATGTTCTTGGTTGGGCTAGAAATGATTATGGACATAATTTGTTCGTTGATACATGTGGTTTTACTGATAAAGTTATAAGTACTTTTAATGTACCTGTAATAGTAGATAAAATCATTGGAGAAATAAACGTTGACGAATATGACGCCTTAGCAATACCTGGTGGATTTGGGGAATTTGGTTTTTATGAAGAAGCTTATGACGAAAGGTTTTTAAAATTAATTAAGGAATTTAATGCAAAAGGTAAAATCATTGCGACAATTTGTTCTGCGGCATTGCCCTTAGGGAAAAGTGGAGTTCTTAAGAATCGGAAAGCAACTACATACCACTTAAAAAACGCATATTGGCAAAAAAAACTGAAAGAATTTGGAGTGAATGTTGTGAATGAGCCAATTGTAGTTGATGGTAATATTATTACGTCTTATTGTCCTGAGACAGCTCCAAATGTTGCATTTGAATTATTAAAAATGCTGACTTCAGAAGAAGAAATGGCAGTAATAAAAAAAGCTATGGGATTTTAAGAAAAATGCTAACAAAATTATTGGAAGATTAAGTTAATTTAATACTACCACTAACTCGGTCGGTTTAATTAATTGCCTGCGGCGAGCTCGTCTGCCGCTTCGCGTCGTCCTCGGTTGGCTTCGGCAGCCCGGACTGCTTCTCAATCGGCCCCCAAAGTCTATGAGAGTGAACTTTCAGCAACTTATCAAATCTTGTGGCACCTGGACAGATCCTGCTACCGAGACAAAGTCAATAGGGCTGTCGGCCGACCCCGCCTTTGACGAGGGCAGGCGCGCTGGAGCCCTGTTTTTTGCTCGCCATCTGGACTGTTTCATCGTGACCCAAAACTCACACCCATCACCCGGACTTGGTACCGTCAAGACAACTTATCGTGACCAGACAACTCTCGTCCACTTACCGGGACTGGCAAAAAACGCGGCACTGCGACACGGACGCCAACTCCTTAAACTGCCGGGCCGTTAGCACATATATTTGAAAATTTGGGACTTAGCCTCTCGCACCGTATTAATAATGTTATATCTAAACAAAATAAATTCAGCACTTTTACCGGGACCTGCCATCGCACGACAAAGAATTGGCCAACCCGCCTTCTCCATAAATATCTGTTATTTTATTAACAAAACTGCTTTCTACCATGACTCTCCCTTCGCGCGATGAAAAATACATGTGCTAACAGCAAAGTGGGGAAAATCAGATATGTCCAAATCAAAAATGTAGTATCTTTGAACCATGAAAACATACAACAAGATAATCAAAATCAGTTCCGATAAGAGATTTGGAAGACCTTGTATCAGAAATACCAGAATTACTGTATTTGATATTCTTGGATGGTTAGGTTCGGGAATGAGTTTTGAAGAAGTACTCAATGACTATCCCGAACTTTCAAGAGAGGATATCAAAGCTAGTTTAATGTTCGCAGCTGATAGAGAACGTAAACTTCAGTCGATCTGATGAAATTACTTCTTGATCAAAATATTTCATTTAGGATTACCAGTAAAATCCAGGACTTATTTCCTGGTTCTAAACAAGTTCGGGACTTAGGACTTGAGAATTCAAAAGATTCTTTTCTATGGAATTATGCGAAAGATAATAATTATTGTATAGTTACATTTGACGGCGACTTTTATGATCTTGGGCTTATAAGAGGATCCTCCCCAAAAGTAATTTGGCTAAGACTTGGGAACACGAGTACACAAAACATTGAGATTGTCTTGAGAAAGAACTATGACCTTATAAAAACTTTCTTAACGGATCCAAATTATAAAGAGATTGGCTGTCTGGAGATTAACAACTAATTCGATCTCGACATCGATACTTCTTCATCAGGACTGATTTATAATACCTTGACAGTTTTCTGCCTGAAAGACAGTTTTAAAATTAATACATGTGCTAACCCGGACGGTTTAATTAATTGGCTGCTGCGAGTTCGTCCGCCGCTTCACGTCATCCTCGGTAGGTTTCGCCGAGCTCGGACCGGAAGTCATTTCAAGACCAACTGAACAATATTATTATTAAAAATGTTAATGAAATCAGTGGATACTTTTATAAGCTTAAACATGAACAAATAAACTATTAAAACCCATATATGCTTTGTTTTTTATTAAAAAAGGAAGATTACCATGTCAAATAATATTGATTTTGAAAATGTGTCTTTAGTGGGCTTAGAGTCATCGCCTGTTTCGAAATCACTAGCAGGTTTACGCGCTAACGAATCAAGGTATTTTAAGAACAAATACAATCATGATTTTACTGTTAGCCCTGCAAGCAAAAGCAAAGATATACTTGACTATGTTAATAATATTCTTCTAATTGAACGTGATATTAAAATTTCATCAAAACCCCTTGAAACATCAAATTTCATAGTGGAAAACATAAAAATGACATACATATTCTATGAGAGCGGACTTTCAATCAATGTTATGTATTCAATTAATGATCCTAAAAAAAGGGCAGTAGGCTTTAAACTTTCAGAAGGTATGGAAGTACCAGAAGAGCTGGAAAAAAATTTTAAGTTTGCAAGACAAAAATCAAAACTTGCAGGAA
>PMNJ01000035.1:0-166 GCA_003162595.1 Bacteroidales bacterium
ATGGTAATAGTCTCCAAGCGATTCGACAGCCATTTCGTACTGTCCAATATTAGAAGCTGCCACAGCTTTCATCGTCCTGACTACTGATTTTATATCATTTGCACCGTCCAGTTTTCTGCGCAGGTTTTCTAATGTATCCATTATTTATGATTTTGATCTGGTTCAG
>PMNJ01000035.1:175-459 GCA_003162595.1 Bacteroidales bacterium
TCCGCCTCCTGCACCTTGTTAACAGGTACAACATCAAAAAGTCCGCCCGACAATGCAAGAAGAATGACAATCTGTTCAGGAACAGGCATTGGATGAAGCTCATTTTGTTTGAGACAGACTCGAATACGCTTCCCATGTTCAATTATTTTCCGTGTATTTTCATCCAGTCGTGTACCAAAACGGGAAAAGGTTTCCAGTTCTTCAAACTGAGAATAAGCTAATTTCAGGTTACCTGTAATAGAACGATATGCAGGTAGTTGGGCTTTACCTCCTACACGGGAAAC
>PMNJ01000035.1:477-2302 GCA_003162595.1 Bacteroidales bacterium
ATATCTCCCGGAAACGCTTCACGGCCAGGAGGTCTTCTCAACAAAAGTGATAGTTCACGATAGGCGCGTGCGTGATGTGTCAGGTCATCATAAACTATAAGGACATCACGGCCCTGTTCCATAAAATATTCNNTGACCGTCAGTAATGGAAATAAGATTTGTTGGGATATATGCAGAAATATCCTGAGCTTCAGTCTCGATAATTGGCAAGGCAGTAAGCGAACCTCCTTTAAGTTTATCACTCAAGTGAGTTGATCTTTCCAATAATCTTGAATGTATATAGAAAATATCTCCNNGCAACCACAATAGTATATTCCATTGCGCCTTTTTCTTCCAGGTTAGCTATTACTTTTGCAATGGATGATGCCCGCTGTCCTATAGCGCAATAAACACATATTACATTTTTATCATTCTGATTAAGTATCGTGTCAATCGCAATGGCAGTTTTGCCTGTCTGACGGTCTCCNNAGTGCATCGATAACCTTTAATCCTGTCTGCAAGGGAACGGAAACTGTAGAGCGATCCATTATAGCAGGAGCAGGTCGCTCAATAGGCAGGCGTTGTTTAAAAGAAAACGAACCTTTTCCATCCACTGGTTCTCCTAAGGGGTTGATCACTCTTCCGATCAGGGCGTTATCTACCGGAATGTCCATTACACGACCTGTCCGTTCTACTTCATCACCTGCATTCAATAAGGAATCTTCACCAAGAAGAATTGCCCCTATCGAATCTTCATCAATATTGTATGCTATACCAAATAAACCATTTGGAAACTTCAACAGTTCTTCAAAACCTGCACCCGGAAGGCCCAAAACTTTAACAATTCCTGCTGATACACTGATTACTGAACCCACTTCGCGGGGAACCAACGGCAGAATAAAACTTTTTCTAACCCTGGCCAATTGATCAAATGCATTATCTATAGTTTTATTAAATTGGTGTTTTGGCATTTTGAAGAAGTGTTACTGGTTATTGGTTACTTGTTGCTTGTTGCTGGTTGCTTGTTGCTGGTTTTGCTTTTGGTCTCGCCTTCGTCTTCGCTTGAACTTTTTGTTTTGCTTTCGGTTCCTTTTTCTTTTTGTTGTTTTTATCCGGCATTTTTTCAGGTTCTTCTTTCAATTCTGTTTTCAACGTTTCGGAGATACTTTTCTGAATTGAACTTAAGTACTCTGAAATACTCCATGCCAGTTTATATCCATTGGAAGTAAGTTCAATACCGCCTATTAATTCGGGCACGGCTTTAAATTGAAACTGAGTTTTTGTGCCAAGTATTTCATTAACAGCATTTTTAATTTCTATTTGCTGTTTTGAAGGCAAATTAAATGCGGTTTGTACCAGTATGGAATTTGAACCGGCTTTGAAAGCTTTGGTAAGTTTCTTTTTCTCCTCGTTNNACGATTGATAAAGATATTTACCGTTTGTTCCTCCAAACTCATGGATGCAAGATCTTTGAGTGTTTTTCTTGTTATTGCGAAAACTTCCTCCTGTGTCTTATGCACAATATCATGCTCGAGGTTCTCCTGCATGGCATTCAATGATTTTTCCAGTTTGGAACGCAAAACGGCGGCTTCATTCCTGGCTTCTTCAAGCAGTTTCTCCCGCTCTTCATTTGTTTCTGCAATAACATTGTCCATCAGCTTTTTCTTTTGCTGATCAAATTTTTCATTTTTTTTCAGGAATTCAGCCTGCTCCTTTTTAGCTTCAGTTTCTTTAGCTTTAGCAACCTTCAGCTCCGACGCAATTTTGTTTTCACGTTCGTCAATAGCTTTGAGTACCGGTTTATAAAGAAATCGTCTTAACAGCCACACCAAAACGAAGAAATTAA
>PMNJ01000035.1:2357-2513 GCA_003162595.1 Bacteroidales bacterium
GGCATCATACAACCGATGCCTGTTGTAAGGCCGGCTGTTACAATTGAAGCTACTCCAATAATAGTTACACTATCCATTTTCTTATCCTCCTTTATTTAGTTGTTATTACTTTTGTTTTTTCTGATTTTCTTGATCCTTCTACTGCTCCGGCAATAT
>PMNJ01000077.1:0-854 GCA_003162595.1 Bacteroidales bacterium
GGCCGTCTGCCACTCAGGATCACCCCCTATTTTGCTTCACTGATCTACGACAGTAAACCAGCACATCCTTTGCGCCGCAATGTTATTCCTGTTGTGGAAGAATTACTTGAAACAAGTAGCGAACAGTCTGATCCTCTGCATGAAAAATCATTCTCCCCGGTTAAAGGGATTGTTCACAGATACCCCGACAGGGTATTATTTACAGTTACCCAGGTCTGTTCAAATTATTGCAGATATTGTACGCGTTCTCATTCTGTAGGACGACTTGATAAACTTGGAAGGCAGGATTTTGAAAAAGCATTTAATTACATTTCCACACATAAAGAAGTACGTGATGTACTTATTAGCGGTGGCGATCCACTTACATTAAGTGATGAGATCCTGGATTATATCCTTTCAAATATCCGAAGTATTGAACATGTTGAAATAATAAGAATCGGAACCAGAATTCCTGTAGTGCTTCCACAGCGAATCACTGACAATCTGATAAATATTCTCAGAAAATATCACCCGCTTTTCATAAGTTTGCATTTTTCGCATCCTGATGAGATAACGGCTGAATGTGCAAAAGCATGTAACAAACTGGCTGATGGAGGATTTCCTCTTGGAAGCCAGACAGTTCTTTTAAAAGGTATAAATGACAATGTTCCTACTATGAAGGAACTTATGCATAGATTGCTGAAGATAAGGGTAAGACCATATTATCTTTATCAATGCGATTTAATACCCGGGTCAGGGCATTTCAGGACTACAGTTAAAAAAGGTCTTGAAATAATAAAAGGACTCCGAGGTTTCACGAGTGGTTATGCGGTACCTACATTTGTTGTTGATGCTCCCGGTGGTGGAGGAAAAAT
>PMNJ01000077.1:863-4187 GCA_003162595.1 Bacteroidales bacterium
ATGGGTCATGAAACAGAACCCATTGGAAATGTTTTTCAACTGATTGAAGCTATCGCTGCGGGAAAGAAATGGGATATTGTTTTTAATATTGCCGAAGGATTATACGGTGATGGACGGGAATCTGTTGTTCCTGCAATCCTTGACCAATATAAAATACCTTATGTATTCAGTGGTCCTGTAGTAATGGGATTATCGCTCAATAAGCACCTTGCAAAACTGGTGGTTGCCGCTGCGGGAGTTCCCGTTAGTCCTGGTTGTCTGATAACTGAATTAAAAGATCTCAATAAATGCAATCTAAAATACCCTCTCTTTGTAAAACCTGTATCTGAAGGAACGGGTAAGGGCATTACCGAGAAAAGTCTTGTTAATTCTTCTGCAGAACTGGCGAAAATGGTAGAATGGATCCTTACAGAATTCCGGCAACCGGCACTTGTTGAAGAATATCTTCCAGGAAGGGAATTCACCGTCGGAGTAGTCGGTTATAAAGAGGAAGCTGCCGCAATTGGAGGAATGGAAGTTATGACAGCAAACAATCTTCCTTATTCCGTTGAAGTGAAAGAGAATTACCAGAATTATTGTAAATATAAACCTCTTGATGCTGACATAATTGACGAATGCAAATCGGTTGCACTCAGCGCCTGGAAAGCTTTGAATGCAGTAGATGCCGGGAGAGTCGATCTGAAAGCAGACCGTAACGGGAATATCTGTTTTATAGAAGCAAATCCGCTTGCCGGATTAAACCCCATTCATTCGGACCTGCCGATTTTATCGCGAATGTATGGCATTGAATACCAGACATTGATGGAGATGATTATGAAATCTGCCATCAAGAGGATGAAGGGGTAACAAGCCTGAAATTTATATTAATGTAGAGAGTGGAGGTAGTATGAGGAGATGTTGTATTATCTATAATGAACCACGAGAAGGTGCTCTGGCTGATGAACTTGATGTACTTGATCAGGTAGCTCATATTGAAAAACACCTTGTTGATTTAGGAATATCCGTTTACAGAAAAGGTATCACTGAGAGGTTCATGGCTGAGATTGCAGAATTAGCAAAAGAAAAACCTGATTTTGTTTTTAATCTCGTTGAATCGATCAATAACAAAGGTGAACTAATTTATTTTGTTCCGGCTCTGCTGAATTTATATTCCATTCCATATTCAGGTAATTCACTTGAGTCAATTTTTCTGACAACCAATAAAACCATCTGCAGTAATATGATGAAGAATGCAGGAATAAATAACCCGGGGGCATACCTGCCTTCACAATCTAAACTTCTTAAACCCGGAAGAAAATATATCATTAAACCAATATGGGAAGATGGTTCTCTGGGTATTACAAGCGATTCAGTATTTGATTGTAAGCCCGGGTTCGAAGTAAAATTAAAAGGACTCGATGACGCGCACTGGTTTATTGAGGATTTTATCGACGGCAGAGAATTTAATATAAGTGTATTGGCCGGAAAAGACGGGCCTGAAGTATTGCCTCCTGCTGAGATAGTCTTTGTGAACTATGATGCTGGCAGGCCAAGGATTATTGATTTTAAGGCAAAATGGGATATGGATAGTTTTGAATATATAAATACTGTCCGTGAGTTTCCAGGAAACAAAATTAACAATCATCTGGCAACAAACCTGAAAGAAGCAGCCCTCTCCTGCTGGCATTTATTTAGTTTAAAGGGCTATGCAAGAGTGGATGTAAGAACCGATAGCAATGATAATGTTTATGTGATTGAAATAAATGGTAATCCGTGTATTTCACCCGATGGTGGGTTTGTGGCTGCTACTAAAGAGGCAGGGTATCCATTTACTGATGTGCTGCAACGGATTATAAGTGATTTAAACTAATGATTGTGTGCATTAAGATTCAAATTTTCCAGCTCTAAATGAAAGGCTTATATACTGTACTTCTCCTGGTGATGTCCAATACTTTTATGACAATTGCATGGTATGGTCACCTAAAGTTAAGGACTATGACCAGGTTTGAGAACCTTAGTCTTTTCGCAGTAATATTATTAAGCTGGGGAATTGCATTTTTTGAATACTCGCTTCAGGTGCCAGCCAACAGAATAGGTTTCAGAGAAAACGGAGGGCCTTTTTCACTGATAGAACTAAAAGTTATACAGGAGGTAATATCAATATTGGTATTTACCGGATTTACACTTATAGTTTTTAAAAGTGAACAATTCCGGCTTAACCATCTCATTGGATTCGGCTTTCTGATTCTTGCAGTCTATTTTATATTCAAAAAATAGTACCTACTTTATAAGGTTTACGTTATAGTATTGAGGGTTACCAGTCACTTCCTCTCCCAGCCATTCGGGTTTATCAAAATGTTCATCATCATAGGCAAGTTCTATTTCCGCGACAACGAGACCTTCATTCTTTTCGTGAAAAACATCTATCTCAAACGTGTGTTTTCCTGATGGTATAAGATACCGGGTCTTAACAATTCTTCCGGGGAGACAAATATGCATCATCTCTTCTGCATCTTTGACAGGGATCTGAACTTCCCATTCGTTTCTGGTTATTGAATTCTTCCGGGGTCTGGATTTAACTGTAAGAAAAGCCTTATCATCAGCTATCCTGAGCCTTATGTTTTTTTCGGTATCTATTGAAAGATAAGATTGGATTATTTTTATCTCTCTGAAAGACAGGTGTCTGAATTCACTTTTTACAAGAAATTTCCGCTCTGTTTCAGTCGCCATTTTTATTGTAAAGTTAAGATTTTTCTCTGGGCCCTCTGTGGTATTCAGTGTAACTTTGTGTCAGTTCTTATTATTTTGTCAAACAGAGAGCCACAGAGTTTACACAGAGAACCACAGAGTAATTATTTAGTTAAATTAGCAATCGATAAAAATTAATGTAAAACATATTGCATTTAGTATGGAAGTCAATATCGAACCGACCTGGAAATCCAGACTACAAGGAGAATTTGAAAAGGAATACTTCATCAGACTTACCGAATTTGTAAAGGAAGAATACAGGCTGCATACGATATATCCTCCCGGAAGCCTGATTTTTAATGCATTCAACCTTTGTCCTTTTCAGAAAGTTAAAGCTGTAATAATAGGACAGGATCCTTATCATGGGCCGGGACAAGCACATGGATTATGCTTTTCAGTTAGAGAAGGCGTCGATTTTCCTCCAAGCCTGGTAAATATATTCAAAGAAATTGAATCGGATCTGGGCACCCAAAAACCGATCAGCGGGAACCTGGGGAGATGGGCTGCCCAGGGCGTGTTACTTCTGAATGCTACCCTGACTGTAAGGGCTCATCAGGCCGGGTCGCATCAGAAGAAAGGCTGGGAACAGTTTACTGA
>PMNJ01000121.1 GCA_003162595.1 Bacteroidales bacterium
ATGGAGTGTTTCCAGAACGGAATACTTAATATGGAGAGAACGGGCGGGCTTGATCTGAACTTTGGAAACTCTGTACCTGCTCTTGAAATGTTGCATCAGCTAGCCCGAGGTGAAGGATTTGGCAAGATTGCAGGAACCGGTGTCCGCAAGATGAAAGAGCTGTTCATTAAAAACGGATGGGGTGAGGCCTCATTCCTTAATGATATCGCAATGGAAAATAAGGGACTTGAATATTCTCAGTACATGCCGAAAGAATCTCTCGCTCAGCAGGGTGGTTTTGCTCTTACAAATAAAGGTCCTCAGCATGATGAAGCCTGGCTTATCTTCATGGATATGGTCAATAACCAGATACCAACATTTGAAAATAAAGCCGAAGCGCTTCATTATTTCCCTATGTTCCGTACCTGGTTTGGTCTGGTGGGCCTGTGCAAGCTTCCATGGAATGATGTTGAACCAGAGTCCAACGCCCAGTCTGATGAACCCGCAAAAGTACCTGAACATGTTGATAATTACGTAACCATCTATAAGGCAGTTACTGGTCGGGAATTTGACAAGAAACGGCTTATAGAGGATTCTGAAAGGGTCTATAATTTTCAAAGAGTTTTTAACCTCCGCCGTGGTTATGGCACACGAATTCACGACAGGCAGCCATATCGTGCAGCCGGTCCTGTTACAATCGAAGAATACGAATCAAGGTCGGAACGATACGACAAACAGCTTAAGGAAAAAATTGGATTCGAACCGGAAGGAAAGACAACTCCGGAGAAGATGAAGGTATTAAGGAAATATCGTGAGGATCAATATGAATCACTGATAGATGCAGTTTATAAAAGAAGAGGATGGAATAAAAATGGAGTACCGACAATCGAATTCCTGAAAAAGATAGGAATGGACTTCCCTGAAGTAATTGATGTAGTTAAAGATTTTCAGTAATAATAAAATGTAGAGACGCCTAATTTGGACGTCTCTACATTTTTTCATGAACAATCTGATTTTCGTATACAACCTGGGCGTCTTTGCAATTTTTAATCAATAATCTGTTTTTAATTCATATTCTTATTTTTAAATGCTCAACTTGGGGGTCTCTGCAAACCATTTACTAATTTTGTGACTGTTTGTGTCGGTCTTAACTAATTATTAATTATGAGAATCTTAATCATTATGTTTTTAGCAATTTTAATCCGGCCATCTGAATCTAAGAGCCAATCCCCGGCTCAGAAAGAGTTAATTATCTTCCATGCGGGATCACTATCTGTTCCGATTAAGCAGGTAGCCATGGAGTATGAAAAAAGAAATCCCGGCACAAAAATATATCTTGAATCAGCCGGAAGCCTTGTTTGTGCCAGAAAGGTCACAGAGCTTAAAAAGCCATGTGATATAATTGCATCATCAGATTATTTTGTCATCAATGAACTACTTATTCCGGATTATGCAAGCTGGAGCATCAGGTTTGCCACAAACGAAATCGTCATTGCTTACCTTGAAAAATCAAAGTATTCAGAAGAAATTAATTCAGATAACTGGATGGATATCCTTCAGAGGAAAGATGTAATCTATTCAAGGTCAGATCCGGATTCAGATCCCTGTGGTTACAGGACTCTTTTCACATTTATGCTGGCAGAAAAGTATTGCAAAAAGCCCGGACTATCTGAAGAGATGTCATCCAAAGACAAGGATTATATAAGGCCAAAGGAAGTTGACCTTGTAGCCCTGCTTGAATCAAATGCCATTGATTATATGTTTCAGTATAAATCAGTTGCCATACAACATGGGTTAAAATATATTGAACTGCCCAAAGAGATTAACCTCTCGGATCCTTCAAAAAATGATATTTATTCATCAGTCAGTACTTATGTTGCAGGAAACAAGCCGGGAATTAAAATGAAAGTCACGGGAGATTATATTAATTATAGCATCACTGTTCTTAACAACGCTCCTCAGAAAGAAGAGGCGGTTAATTTTCTGGAATTTCTTCTTAGCCCGGAAGGCATGAAAATTTTTAAAAGCAACGGACAGGAACCTTTAATTCCTTTTAATACTGAACAATTTGATAAGCTGCCTTTACAATTGTTGAAATATTTACCTGAGACTAATAAGAAGTGATTTGGTAATGAACAGGAACAGCATATTTACCTTGATTGTAATGATTCTCTCATCGCTGGTACTGCTGTTCATTCTTGCTCCGCTTGTTGGAATGTTTATTCATACCGGAGGTGCACAGTTTCTTGAAACCGTAAAAGATAAAGAGGTTCACCAGAGCATCTGGCTTACACTGTGGGTTTCTTTCACTGCAACCTTTATATTCTCCATAGGTGCTGTCCCGTTTGCATGGCTTCTTGCACGCAAAAAATTCCCCTTTAAAAATGTTGTTCAGGGAATAATTGATCTTCCCATAGTGCTTCCTCATACAGCTGCAGGTATAGCTCTCCTTGGATTTTTATCCCGTGACGGTTTTCTTGGGAAAACAGCTTCCCTGATAGGACTTAACCTTGTAAATCACCCTTCAGGAATAGCTCTGGCGATGGCTTTTGTCAGCCTGCCCTTTCTGATAAATGCTGCTCGTGACGGTTTTGCTGCTGTTCCGGAAAGACTTGAAAAAGCTGCTCTGAATCTTGGAGCCAGCAATACAAAGGTCTTTTTTACAATTTCATTGCCACTGGCCTGGAGAAGTATTATTACGGGATTTGTGATGATGTTCGCCAGGGGAATGAGTGAATTCGGCGCAGTTGTTATTATTGCTTACCATCCGATGATAGCACCTGTTCTTATTTATGAGAGGTTTAGTTCATACGGACTTAATTATGCAAGGCCTGCATCAGTCTTTTTTATCCTTGTAGCTTTGCTGTTTCTGATTGCATTAAGACTTCTTTCATTAAAAAGAAAAGAGAAATATAATAACCCTAATGCTCAGGCTGATTAATATAAACCGGCGACTTGGCGATTTTGCCCTGACGGATATAAACCTGGAAATATCCGATGGAGAGTACTATGTTCTGCTGGGACGATCAGGTTCCGGAAAAACACAGCTTCTTGAACTGATTGCCGGATTGGAACATCCTGATAATGGTACGATAATCCTTGATAATCTTGATATTACCAGACAACGAATTCAGGACCGCAAGGTTGGGATTGTTTTTCAGGATTATGCTGTTTTCCCACATATGACTGTTTTTGGAAATATTGCTTACCCGCTGAGAGTCAGGAAAGCAGATAAAAAATTTATAGCGGAAAAGGTGGGAAAAGTTGCAGCCACTATGAATATCAAACACCTTCTTGAACGAAGCACCGATAAACTTTCAGGAGGTGAACTTCAAAGAGTGGCTCTTGCAAGAACACTTATTACTTCACCACGTCTTCTGCTTCTTGACGAACCTCTTTCTTCACTCGATACATCACTCAAGGATGATCTTAAGCGGTTGTTAAGAAACCTGAATAAAGCTGGTCAGACCATCATTCATGTAACACATGATTATGGTGATGCTATAAGTCTGGCAAAAAGGGTGGGCGTTATTCATAATGGGAAGATTATCCAGGAAGGCACTGTGGATGAGGTATTTAAAAACCCCTCTAACCGTTTTGTTGCACGTTATGCCGGCATAAGGAATTTTTTCAGGGTTAATATTTCCGGTGAGGATGGTTTATTAACAGCAGTAACTGAACAGAATGTACGGTTCAAACTAAATGGCGCAAAATCGGCTGGTGAAAGCCTGCTGCTTGTGAAGAGCGATTCAATTATCCTTACAAACGAAATACCGGACGACAAAGAACTCAATGCGATAAAAGGGAAAATCACTGAAATAATACCTTCCGAATCTGGAATGGAATTAACAATAGACGCGGGTGATCTGTTCTATGTAAAGATACATTCATCAGATATGAAAAAACTAAGACTCATAGATAGACAGGAGGTTTGGATGAGTTTCCCTCGCGATGCAGTTGTAATACTAAATGGGACTTTTTAAAGACAAAAGACAAAAGAAAAAAGAAAAAAGTAAGAAAGTAAAATTGAAAAGAAGAAATTGGATGAAGAGATAGTTTCAATTCAGGAAAAAGCCCCGGAGGGGCGAAATATTTGTAGAAAGAAAGTACGCCTCTCTATTTTAAGCGCCGGAGCGGGATTCTTTTATCTGATGTTTATTTATCCCGGCGCAAGTGTTTTGAGATTAAAAGATAAAATTCAAGAATTAAAATTGATATGATAACATTTGAAGAAGCTTTTAAAATTGTGATGGAATCTGTTTTTGAAACTAAAACGGAAACAATTCCATTTACAGATTCCTGTGATAGGATACTCGATGAAGATATTAGGAGCGATATTGACATGCCTTCGTTCAACAGGTCAGCTGTAGATGGTTATGCATGTCAAAGAATCGACATAAATAATGAACTTGAGGTTATTGAAGTCATTCCTGCAGGTAAGAAACCTATGCAAATTGTGAGGAAAAATCAGTGTTCAAAAATAATGACAGGAGCAATAGTCCCCGATGGTTGTGATGTCGTATTTATGGTCGAGGAATCAAAAAATTTCAGTAACGGTAAAATCAGATTCACCGGAACTGATATAAAGTTGAATATCTCTGTTAAAGGGGAAGATGTAAGAACCGGAGATGTTGTACTTAAAAAAGGTAAGTTAATTCAACCTCAGGATGTTGCAGTAATGGCATCTGTAGGACATACGAAAGTGAATGTTAAAAAAAAGCCAAAAGTTGGTATAATAAGTACAGGCGATGAGCTGATTGACCCATCCGGTATTCCTGCTATTTCACAGATACGCAATAGTAATGCTTATCAGTTAAATGCCCAGGTTACAAGAGCGGGTGGAACAGGAATTGAGTACGGGATTGCCCCTGATAATGAAAACATCACCTATGAAATGATAAAGAAGGCTATTCATGAGTGTGATATTGTTATTATTACCGGTGGTGTTTCGATGGGTGACTTTGATTTTGTACCAGGGGTTCTGGAACGTGCCGGTGTTAAAATTTTATTCGATCGGGTGAATGTCCAGCCGGGAAAACCTACAACATTCGGCGTGCATTCTAAAACCATTGTATTTGGACTACCCGGGAATCCGGTCTCTTCATTCATTCAATTCGAAATGCTCGTAAGGCCCCTGATAAACAGAATGATGGGTTATATATGGATATCCAGCGAACAGAAACTGCCTTTGGCGAAAAATTATGAAAGAAAGTCAGTGGACAGACTTGGGTTGATACCTGTTTATATTAATAAAGATATGGAAGTTGTACCGGTAGATTTTCACGGATCGGCTCATATCACAGCACTTTCTTATACTGATGGGGTTATTACAATGAAACCCGGAATAAGATCTTTAAAAAAGGGAGAAATTGTAAATGTTAGACAGATTTAACCGGAAGCTGAATTATCTGCGCATATCTGTCACTGACAGATGTAATTTAAGATGTACCTACTGTATGCCTGAGGAAGGTATTCAATTGTTCCGGCATAATGAGATACTGTCATTTGATGAAATTGCCGGATTCACAGAAGTGGCAGTGTCAAATGGTGTGACGAAAGTAAGGTTGACAGGCGGGGAACCACTTGTCAGAAAGGGTGTTATATTACTTGTAAGTATGCTTTCAGAAATAAATGGGATCGAAGATCTCTCAATGACAACAAATGGCACTCTGTTGAAACAGTATGCAAAACAACTCAGGGATGCCGGCCTGCACAGAGTAAATATTAGTCTTGATACAATCGATCCTGAGAAATTCAGAATTGTTACACGGACCGGAGATATAAATGATGTGTTTGAAGGTATTAATGCTGCAAAAAGTGCGGGGCTTCTTCCTGTTAAAATAAACTGTGTTATAAAGGACTCAAAAGAAGAGGAAGAAGCCAGGGCAGTGGCCGTTTTTTGCAAAGACAATGATTTGGAGATAAGATATATACGTCAGATGGACCTGATCAGGGGCCATTTTTCAGTAGTCGATGGCGGTACCGGCGGTGATTGTTCTCGGTGCAACAGGTTAAGACTTACTTCAAACGGTAAGCTCAAACCGTGCCTTTTCAACAATATTGAATTTGATATAAGAAAATTAGGCTTCGAAAAAGCAATACACCAGGCAGCAGAATCAAAGCCCGAGTGTGGATCAAGGAATGAAACAGGTTCATTTTATAATATAGGAGGTTGACAGATTATGGAGAAACTTACGCACATAGACAATAGAGGGAAAGCTGTTATGGTCGATATCGGCGATAAAGAGAATCAACTCAGAATCGCAAAAGCCAGTGGGCATATCTCACTTTCACCTGAAACAATCAGGCTTATTAAAGAGAACCTTCTTAAAAAAGGCGACGTGCTTACAATTTCCCAGCTTGCAGGTATTTCTTCCGCAAAAAAAACATCTGACCTTATCCCGCTATGCCATAATATTGTTCTTGAGAATGTTAAGGTTGATGCTATAGTTGATAAAAAAGGTGTAAAAGTGGATAGTGAAGTGCGATGCTATGGCAAGACAGGAGTGGAAATGGAAGCATTAACAGCAGTCAGTGTTGCTCTTCTTACCGTCTATGACATGTGTAAGGCGGTTGATAAAAACATGATTATTGACCGGATCAATCTCAAAGAAAAAATAAAAAAATGAACATTCCTGAAGAATTTGAAATACTTGTAATTACACTTAGCGACAGGGCTAACAGGGGAGAATACGAGGATCTCAGCGGACCAAAGGTAGAAGAAAAGATAAAAGAGTTTTTTTCTTCGGCCGGATGGTCATGTAGTATTAAATTAATTCTCATACCTGATGATGCCTCAATTTTGAAAGATCTGTTAATCAATAAAGGAAATAATTGCAATATTATATTCACTACGGGAGGAACGGGAATAGGACCAAGGGATATTACTGTAGAAACTGTTATTCCTCTTTTGACAAAAGAGATACCCGGGATAATGGACTTCATACGTATAAAATACGGAACTGATAAACCTAATGCTCTATTAAGCAGAAGTGTGGCAGGTATCACCGGGAAATCGTTGATTTATACACTGCCTGGTTCTGTGAGAGCTGTAGAAGAATATATGACTGAGATAGTAAAAACTCTTAAGCATACGATTTATATGCAATATGGGATAGATAAACATCAGTAAAAAGGTTCAA
>PMNJ01000114.1:0-10160 GCA_003162595.1 Bacteroidales bacterium
TTCGGAGCGGTTACAGGGATAATCTATGTCTTCCTTGAAATAAGACAAACTATATGGTTATGGCCCGTCGGGTTAGTCACATCAGCAGTCTATATCTGGGTTTTTTTCGCAAGCAAGTTCTATGCTGATATGAGCCTTCAGGGTTATTATCTTATAATAAGCTGCCTTGGATGGTACTGGTGGGCCAAAGGCACAGGGCACGGGGCACAGAGCACAGAGCAAAAAAAAGAATGGGAGAATGGGAGAGAGGGAAAATGGGAGAGTAGTGAATTGCAGGTTACTCACCTGAAACTAAGAACAGGCATTGTTTTGGCTATTGTGTTTGTCCTTTTATATACTATGATGTGGTTTGTTCTGACAAGACTTACAGATTCTCCGGTTCCGGTGAGAGATTCATTTATTACATCCTTGTCAATAGTTGCAACATGGATGCTCGCACGGAAGATTTATGAACACTGGTTCTTATGGATTGTTGTAAATTTCGTATCGGCTGTTTTCTTTCTGACACGTGGACTATATCCAACCGTTATTTTGTATGCTGTTTATTGGATTATGTCGTTTGTAGGGCTTGCTGCCTGGAGAAAAACTATAAAACCTAATTTATTAAAAACAGACCATGATTGATTTTCAATCTGAATCCTATACTGTTATAGTTGCTGACGGCACATTCCCTCAACATGAGATCCCTCTTGGGTATCTTAAGAATGCCAAAAGAATAATCTGTTGTGACGGAAGCGCACAAAATCTTCTTCTCACAGGAATGCAGCCTGATGCTATCGTAGGCGATATGGATTCCCTTAATGATGAACTGGCAAACAGGTTTGCTGATCGTATTTACCTTTATGAGAATCAGGATACTAATGATCTGACCAAGGCTGTTTCATGGTGCAGCGATATGGGTTATAAGGATATTGTAATTGTTGGCGCTACTGGTAAACGGGAAGATCATACATTGGGAAACATTTCACTGCTAGCAGAATATGTAAGAAGTGTGAATGTAATTATGGTTACTGAAACCGGAATTCTGCAACCGTTATTAAAAAGTTCTGCAATATCATGTTTCACAGGACAGCAGGTTTCGATATTTTCCATTGATCCTGAAACAAAAGTCACTTCTTTTGGATTACGATATCCTCTCAGTAAAACAAAAATAACAAATTGGTGGTTTGCTACATTGAATGAGGCGCTTGGAAACAGTTTTTCACTTGAATTTAGCCAGGGAAGGTTAATTGTGTACCTGAAATATTCTTAAAAAAAGGCCGTTGGCATGGAGCAAACGGCCTTTTAAACTAAACCTAATTTAATTTCAGAAACGATATCCTATTGTTAATCCCATGCCCTTATTACGAAGATCAGTATCCTGTTTATCAACTTTACTGAGCCCCATCTCATACCTAAGCTCAGCGAGAATAGCTCCTCCATTTGCCAGCTTGTAAGATATCCCACCTCCGAAAACGATTCCCCAGTCAGTTTTTTCTGCCAGATAGTCCATGTCAACAGATGTTGCAATCTTATCCGTTTTTATATTTGAATTTGCCGATGTTAGAAATCCGATGTATGGACCTGTAAAAAAAGAAAGATCAAATTTATCACCGAGTCCCGGGTCGTGTATGTTACCTTTTATAAGAAGGGGAACTGAGAGATAATTAAATTCTTTTCTTTGAACAGATTCTGATCCGTCGAGAGTTGATGTAATCTTCGCACCTTTTTTCTGATAGTTGAGTTCTGTCTGGAATGAGAGATGATCCCCAGCGTTATATTCCAGAAAACCACCGATAAGGAATCCCTGATAGAGGTCCACATTGTTCCATAGTTGTCCTAATTCGGCCTGTGTTTCAAGGTTCCCTGCTGCATGCAGGCCGTATTTAATCTGAGCCTGCAAAGTCTGGCAGGTAAACAGCATTGCTGATAATCCTGCGATAATAAAAATNNCCGAAAAATTAACCTGGTAGCCATAGGTAATGCAGGCTGTTAGGAAGTAAATTCCCGTTTGTATCCAGAGTGTCATTATCTCTTTCCTGGTTTCGAAAATTGTCGCTCCCAAAGAGTTCATTTTAATATATCCGAAAATTGCGTTTGAAGAGGGAAAAATTTCGCGTACTACCAACCATATCTTGCCGAAATTTGGTAGTGGCCATATAATACCTGATAAAAACAGTAATGGTATTGAAGTGAACAGATAGAGCATCATGGAACTTTCCCTGTTTTTAAAAATAACCGAAAGAGTTAGTCCCAAAAAGATACTTGAAAGTATAAATGGGGTTATCAGCGCCATAAGTTCAGTAAAGCCAGCCGATTGTCCATAACCAAACCATTCAGTAATCATGCCCAGCATATATACGCACAGCAAAGCATAAATTATGAAATAGGCTGCTGCTTTTCCTACCACAAATCGCAATGCTCCCATGCGTTTACGATCTAATGGCACCAGTGTTCCAAAAATATGACGTTCGCGAGCAGTGCCGGCCAGAATGCCGATGGCAATAATTAATGTTTGCTGTATGATCAGGATGAGCGCTGCAGGAATACCATAACCTGCAAATCCTCCTGCCTGATTGGCCATAGCGTTATCAATAAATTTCATCGGTTCGGCAGTTATTTCCGCCTGTTTTTCAGTTAATCCGCTATTCATCAGGTTTCTAATCTGAATTTGGTTGCCAGTTTCGAGAGCTACGAAACTTGTACCAGTCAACATTGCTTTATAATACAGGAAGAACTCCATATCTGCATAAGCCGAAACAGTGGTTTGGCGCTGCAAAGCGATATCTGAACTGAAGGTTTCCGGAATCTGAACAATGCCGCGTATCTCACGGTTTTTAAACATCAAAATGGCTTCTTCCATTGAAACGCTATTGGTAGTCACTTTCAAGTCGGGAGTAGCATCAATATCCCTGATAAACTTGCGGCTATCAGACGAATGCGACATATCAACAACTGCAATAGGTAAGTCGTGAACCACTTCGGGATAATAAATAAACGAATAAAGCATCGGGTAAATAAGCGGGACAGCAAAAATCAATATTATAACTCCCACATCCGAAAATATAAGTTGGAGTTCACGCATACAGATCCTGGGTAAGCTGCGGAATCCTTCCCTGATTTGTCTGAATAAATTTAAGTTATTGTTTTTCATTGTATTTGGTTAAAAATTGTAACAATTAACCGCTGTATTTTTTATTGATTCAGGGGTTGTTGACGGCTTGCTGTCTTAAGTCTTATGTACATTTTCAATAAAATTCTGATAAATTAAGGCTGATTTGAGTCGCCGGATAATGGTTAATGGCAGAAATAGAAATATAAGCAGGTACAGGTATGATACAATTGAATATTTTAGTTCGAATCCGGCAAGTATTTGACTCTGAAATATATGCATATAGTGCCTTACAGGAAAGCTGCTCGCCCAGTATTGGAATACCGGAGGCATGGCGTCTATTGGAAAGGAAAATCCACAAAGTGTAAGTGCCAGGATTCCATAAAATGCTGCCAAATTGAGTGAGTGGCGCATCATGGGAAGTAGTCCGATACAGAAAATTCCGATGGCCTGGTATGCCAGTACGAACATCAGAGAACCAAGCATTAACCATCCAAGGCTTGTATGCATCGGTATATGCATTACCTTATAAAGCATGAAATTCTGAAACATCATCATGATAAAGAAAATTATTGTATAGGGTAATAATTTACCAGTCAGTGCAATAACAATAGATTTGTCAGAAAGCCGTAACCATTCACGCGAAGTATATTCCTTTATCTCAATACCGATACAATACACTGTCATAAGCAAGATGAAGAGCTGCAGCATAATTGGCAATATAATGGTGGAAATATAGACCGGGTAACTTGCACTAGGATTGAACAGTTGGTGCGTATTAAGTTGAATAGGCTGTACCTGCGACAGGATGTAATCCTCCGGCTGACCCATTTCTTCGCGTTTCTGAATGTTAATCCCTCCCGATAATGTGTGAAGAATCAGTGTTAAATCGTTCTGCATCAATCCACCGGCAATAAGGAATCCGTTATGATAATAGTAACTGATAACCGGTTGATGTGATGCAAAAATATCGGTCTGCAGGTTTTGGGGTAGGATCACAAAGCCGTAAATGTTGCCTGTTCGTAATTCAGACATGGCTTCAGTTTCCGATTGAAGATATTCTGTTACTTTGGTTAGCGGAGTAACATCGATAGTACGGGCAATTTTGCGTGAAGTGGCTGTGTGATCGAGATCAACAATCGCGATAGGCATTTTTGTAGGAACACCTTCCTTTAAAAGAGAAGAGAAAAACAAAATTGACAGGATGGGAAGTATAAGTACGACTATGATGTAGAGTCCACGCGATGACATCCGGGTTGCTTCCCGTTTCGCAACTTCCCAAATATTTGTTATGAGTAATTTCATTGCATTAAATTTCAGTACTATAATCCTAAAGGACAGATGATTAATAGGCTGGTTCAGCAAAGAATATAAAAAATCATGTTCCCGCTTACTTAAGTTTTTCATAATCAACCATCAGGCTCATCCCTGGACGCAGCCCTTCAATTGCTGTAACAGGTTTTGCCCGTACTTCAAAGGTTTTTACATCGAACCCTCCATTATTTTTTGTTGCTTTAAATGTTGCGTAACTTGCCATTGCTTTGATATAGTTAACTTTCAACCTGATATTTTTGGTACCAAGGGCGGGTATATTTGCATCAAACTCCTTACCGATCTTAATGTTAGTTAGTAAGTCTTCACGAATATTGAAAACAACCCAAATATCGCTGAGGTCAACAATATTCATGATGGGTGCTCCTGATCCAACCAATTCACCTCGTTTTGGGAAGACATCAGAAACTTCGCCCTTTATAGGCGAAACTAATATCGTTTCCGAAAGATAGGATTCCACTTCCGAAACAACTCCCTTAGCACGATTTACCAATGCAGCAGCGGCAAGCTTGTCTTCCTTTTCGGCACCGTTTATTGCCATATCATATTGCGACTTTGCAGCTTTGGAAGTTGCAATTGCTGCCTGGTAATTAGCCTCAGCTTCGTCACTTTTTTGTGCTGGAACCACACCTTCATTGAACATATTCTTTACACGGTTATAAGTTTTTTCTGCTAATCTCACTCCAACTTCTGCTTTATGCCACAACTCATAGGCACCAGCAATCTGTTCGGCACGTGCACCTTTGTTTGCTTTTTGATTCTGAGCATCTGCTGCATCTTCAGCAGAGTTAGCCTGAATCAGTTTTGCGTTTAGTTCAGGAGCGCTAATTAGAACCAGGGTATCTCCTTTATTTACATTCATGCCCTCTGATACCATGAGTTTTTCGATACGTCCTGGAACTTTACCCGAAACGCGTACTTCTGTTGCTTCGACCTGGCCTTGCAATATTACTGGCTCAGGTTTTAAGACTATCCATCCAACAAAACTTACTACTGCGATTACTGAAAGCAAGGTTAAAAATGCTATCAGCATTCCTGAATGTCTTTTATTAATTGTTTCCATTATGTTAAAAATTATGGGTTTGATAACAAATTTTATTTATGTTTCGATTTAAATTTTACTTGATATTTGATAATACAAGGTCCCCTGTGGCTTTGTAACATTCAAGTACCGATTGGCGTTGTGCAAAAACAGACTGAAGGTATTCGAGTTCTGCATTTTGCATTTCAGTTTCGGTTGCCAATCGTTCGGTGATATTTATTATACCCTCGTTGTACGACTTTTGAGCCAGTTCGAGTGCCATACGGGCAGCAATGCGTTGCTTATCTTTATATGCTACCTGGGCTATTGAAGCCTGGTAATTTGTTGNNACCTTAGCTGAACCTCCTGAACGGTCAAAGATTTCCCATTTAAAGCCTGCCCCAACCATATATGTAGGACCTAATCCAATGTTATCAATCTTTATGTTCATAGGAATCGGGGCATTAAAATCGGCATTAGCGTTGAAAACATTATCATAACGGGCCGATGCTATTGCCTGAATCTTAGGCAGGTAATATGACTTTTCTGATTTTAGCAGATATTTCTGTGCTTCAGCTCCTGCAGTTAAGGCGCGTAATTCTGCCCTGTTATTGATGTCTGAACTTGAATTGGCGAACAATAGAAGCTTTAGATCAGGGTTCATGTTTTCGAAACTCGATACCGGTTTACCGGTGAGTTGTGATAACTTTTGATATAACAATGTTTTCTTACTTTCATACTCCGAAAGTTTTGCCTCCAGGTTAGCATTGGCAACTGCAATTTTAAGTGTGTCGAACGATGTTGCTAAACCATTTATCAAAGCTGTGGCAGCATATTTTTTTTCAGCAACCAGTCTTACAGCTGATTCGTCCAGCACGTGTTTAGACTGATTGAGCAATGCAAGCTGATCATAGTAGGTTATTATCTCGCTGATCACATCCGACTTGCATTTATCCGATAATGCTTCCTGGGCTTTTATCTTTTCAGTTAATGCCTTAGACAGATTTGGAACCTGGCCTCCGCTATACAACAACATTTTTGCGGTTACATCAATTCCAAAATAATTGCCATATAAATCTCCGTCAAGATTATTAGTGATAGAAGGAAGTTGTATCCCCTGTTGGGTCAGCAAGTTCTGAAGTTGAGATATTTCACTGGCTATTCCTGAAAGGTTTGGAAACATTACAGGGAAAACCGGATTCTTCATAAATTCCTGTAACTTACCGATACTTTCGAAACCTTCGATTTCGCCTATTTTTGAATTAACTGTTGAATAGGCAAATACATATTTACCTCCCAATTCCAGCTTGGGGATGTATGACGACCTGACTGCTTTTTTTTGAACTTCAGCAATCTGCTTATCAATGTCATTTTCTGCTACCTTGCGATCTTTATTTATCGAAAGTCCGATAAGCTCTTTAAGTTCAGGAGAAACCTGCAATGATTGTGCGTTTACTTTGCACATTATAGTGCTTATTGTGAAGATCAGAATAAGAAATTGGACCTTTGTTTTCATAATATTAAAATTGATTTTATTATAACAATCTGATAATCTGTATTTAAATTCGTATCATTTTTCGCTCCCATAATCAGTTTGATCAGTTTATTTATTTCACTTAATTTAACTTTTGACATATAGTACATTCGACTTAAACAGTTAAATGGTCGAATAAATTGTAAAAAAATTATCGTTTCATAACTCCATTAAAAAGTATTTGGATGAGATTATCGAGTCTGCGTTCGATATCTTTGTCCTCCTTTCCCCAGAACAGAGGAACCTCCAAGCCCTTTAGTGCCGTAACAATAGCAATGGCAGCCAGAGATGTATCATCTATTTCAAAAATTCCATTCTTAACACCTTCTTTTAGTATGTTTTCCATCATCTGAATTTCTTCCTGGTCAGATTTCTTACGGATTTTATCGATAAAATCGAGATGGTTCAGGTATTTATCTTTTATGACACTGTAATAGTTTGCCAGTTTTTCCACCGCATGCATTCTTACAATCACGTGCATCTTTAATTTCTGAGCAGGACTCTCAGCATTCGTATTTGCTTTTAGAAGTTCCTGATTTAGAATTGAAGCCTCTTTCTCTACTACCGCCTGGAATATTTTTTCTTTGCTTGCAAAGTAGTAGTAGATAGAGCTTTTCCCTTTGCTGTTGGCTCTAGCTATTTCATCCATCGTAGTTTTTCTGAACCCGAATTTGGAGAAAATATGGCCCGCCTCATTTACAATTGTTTCTTTTACTTCGTCTTTATCAATCATGGCTCAATCAAATTATTCCTTATGCTCTTTGTCAAAGACTGCAAAGTTAATTAAGGCATTAGTATAAAACAAGTATATTCGACTATATTAGTCGAAACGTCGAATAATATTTTGTAATAATCACAAAATAAGATATATATGAAGTGGAAAAAAATTAGTCTGACCGCCTTGGCATTTGTCGGGTGATAATATTGCGAAAGGAATGTGATTTTGAAGAGATATCTGTTACCAGATTCTGGTAACAGATTAGTGGCTAAGGCAAGTAATGTTTATTTCCCATTTTGCCTGTATTATTGATTTGCATAATAGACTAAAATCGTAATATAATCAAATAGCTGTTAAAGAAAATTATCTTGTAACTATCCCATAAAAAAGGAAATTAATCAGGTTATTCAGTCTGTTTTCGAAGTTTGCATGTTCTTTGTTAATGAATAGTGGAATCTCAAGCCCTTTCATTGCTGTTACAATAGCTATAGCGCTTAGTTGAGGATCTTCAATAGAAAACTTTCCTCTCTCTATTCCATCCTGAATAATTCCGGCAACAACTTTTACTTCATCTTTGTCATAACTCTTTCTGATCTCCTCAATAAATTCAAGGTGGCTTAGGTAATCACTCTTAAGGGCAGTATAGAAATTTGTAAGCTTTTTAAGTTTACGCATCCTTACTGAGATATAGACTTTCAAACGTTCAATCGGATCATCAATTGTTAAAATACTAATTCGCAGTTCCTCTTTAAGTTCATCTGCTTCCTTCTCGACAACTGCTTTAAAAATGGCCTCTTTACTGTTAAAATAGTAATAGATGGATGACTTCCCCTTCCTGGTTGCAAGCGCAATTTCTTCCATAGTTGTCTTCTTAAACCCAAAGTGAGTGAAGATATTACGTGCAATTTCAATTATCTTCATTCTGACTTCATCATGTTGTGTTGGCATCCTTACTAATTCTATATTGAAATTTTGTACTCTACAAGATAAAGCAGAAATAAGCATTAACCAAATATCCTATCGACTATTTGAGAAAAAAGGTTGAATTGTCTTGTAGATGGTGTCGTAATTCTTATAATATTTTATGCTCCTTTACCAAATAAATAAGCTGAACCCGGCTCTTAACATTGATTTTGGTATATATCCGGTGAGTATGATCTTTTACAGTCTGCAGGCTGATAAATAGTTTTTCCGAGATTTCCTTATTGCTTAATCCATTGCAAATTTCGCGAACAATATCTGTTTCGCGTGGGGAAACTTCGAACTTTTTACAAAAATCCTCAAATGAAATGTTTTTATCTGGTACTGATGTGAATACTGTAAAAAGTGTACCGTAATTAAGATATATTGGAAGAAAGGTGTTCCCGGCAAAGAATGCAAAAGTGAATATTATTGCAACATAAGGCTGTGAGCTATAAAACAATAGTGGTATGCATTGTGAAACCATTATAACTAATATTCCCGAACCAATTCTTTTGCTGTCATAATCATGAATAATAGGCTTCCCTTTGCCCGGGAATAGTATAAGCAGAGAGGAAAGAACAGAATACAGGAAATGCATTGAAATAAAGTAGTATCTGAGAAGTGATAATGGCTTCAATGCGGTAGTTTTTGCGATGAAATACCCTACCAGAATAATTATCGAGAAATTTAACAGCAGGAACACCAAGACAAACCAGTTGCTATTCTTTCTTCCTGATATTCCAAATGAAAACTGTAATAGCATCAACCAGGCAAAAACAAGGAATGGCAGACCAAGCAGCCTGGAAATATCTGAGAACCTTACCAGCTGTTCAGTTGAAATGTATGTCGAAAGAAAAGCTTTAATTACTACCTGACCCCATATTCCATAAAATCCGAAAGTAAAAATAAATACCTGGAAATAGATCAGTGTTGAAAAGATTTCGTGGTGATATCTGTTCCTTAATCTTGAAGAGAGAACAACTCCCCCCGCAGCCATAGCAACCGATAAAATAAATATTAAATATCCAAGCCAATTCAACATTTTATAAAGGTATAAAAATCCGTTATAACCTAAAGTTCAAAAATAGCCAATACCATAGTATTGTATTACATACTAAAGTAGGAAAAAAGAAAATCACTACTATAGTATGAAGCCCGGAAAGAATGCGAGACTTAAATTTGATTCAGAAATATTCACCGGTTATTTAACTTTAATAAATGTACATATGGAAACAAGTAGTGAATACAAATTAGTGCCTGGATTTGGGAACAGCTTTGGTGCCGGATGGAGAGTTATGACGGATAATTTCCTAAGGTTATTCCTGGTAATTCTTATCCTGGCTGTTGTTGCCGCACCTTTTAAAATGTTCAATTTTAAGTTTGATATATCTGATCTGCATAATATTCCATGGAATATGGGTCATATTATTGGATCTAATATTGGACATAGTATGAATTATTTACCCGCTCTTGGAGCATTGGGACTCTTTGCGGTTTTTTT
>PMNJ01000114.1:10325-10516 GCA_003162595.1 Bacteroidales bacterium
TTTATTGTAATCTTCGGACTTTGTATGGTAATAGTCGGAATTTTTCCGGCTCTTATGTGGATATGCAGCTCATTTGCCTCATTATATGAATCTGTTCTGAGGGAAAAGGAGAGACCGGCTGAAGTAATCGCTGCATAGGAAAGGTACCGGCTATCCTATTAATAATTATAGGAGGTTACATGCAAGTGTAG